>JANPEN010000454.1:0-2722 GCA_031422955.1 Acidimicrobiia bacterium | reverse complement strand
GATGGGGCGACATCGGTTACAACTTCATCGTCGACAAATGGGGCAATGTGTACGAAGGTCGCTTCGCCCGGGCGTACACCAGTGGCGAGACGCCGACCGGTGAAGACATCGCTGGCCGAGTGGTGACTGCCGGTCACACGTTCGAGCACAACGCGGGCACGGTCGGCGTCGCCATGCTCGGCACCTTCACCGACAGTGCACCGCCGGAAGCAGCCCAGGCCGCGATCGTGGGCTTCTTGGCGTGGGAAGCGAACCGCCACAGCCTGGACCCGACCAAGATCGCCCGCTACCGCAACGTGGTCAACGGCATCGTGAACGACATACAACCCAACATCGCCAGCCACCGCGACTTCAACGCCACCGCCTGCCCCGGTGAGGCCTACTACACGTTGCTCAATGGCGGCGGGTTACGAGGCCGGGTGAAGACCGCGCTCGGCGCGACATGGGTGGGCGACATGACGGCGCCGCCACCACCGCCGAGCGCGCCGACCGCCGCCGGGGCGCGGCGCAAGATCACCCTTACGTGGGCGTCTGCGAACGAGCCTTGGTCGCCATCAGCGCTCCAGAGTGGCGTCGCCTACTACGAGATCTTGCGGGCTGCATCGCCCCTCACCCCGCAAACGGTCATCGGCTCCAGCGCCGAGCAGACCTTGACCTTCACCGACTCGGTCGCGCGCGGGACGTACACCTACGCCATCGTGGCGGTCGACGCGGCCGGCAACCGCAGCCAAGCCTCTCCGATCGGCACAGGCACCGCCAGCTGAGCCTCGACTGAGCAGTCGATAAGGTGGCCGGGCCGGCAAGGTCCTCGGCCCTCGAGGGCCACGGCGGGAGGTACCAATGGCCGGGCTTCGCCATGACGGCAAGGTGGCCGTGGTCACCGGAGCGGGCTCGGGTATCGGTCGGGCCACCGCGTTGCGCCTAGCTCGGGAAGGCGCCCAAGTCCTGGGCTGCTCCCCGAGCCCGGACGGGCTGCAGGAAACCCTCGGCGAGATCCGGGGAATCGGCGCCGACGCGGTCATGGTGCCGGCGGATCTGACCGATGCGGCCCAACTCCACCACGTCATCGACACCGCGCTGGGGCTCGGTCCAATCGACATAGTTGCCAACGTTGCCGGCATCAGCGACTGGTTCCTGCCGGCCCACGAGATCGACGATGAGACGTGGAACCGGGTCATGGCGGTGAACGTCACTGCGGTCATGGCCGTGTGCCGGTTGGTGCTGCCGGGGATGATGCAGCGCGGCAGTGGGGTCATCACCAACGTCGGCTCGGTTTCCAGCATGACCGGGGCGATCGGCGGTTTGGCCTACACCACCTCCAAGCACGCCATCGTCGGGCTCACCCGCTCCATCGCCTCCACGTATTCCTCGGAGGGGATTCGCTGCAACGCGGTGTGTCCCGGCGCGGTGCAGACCAACCTGGACCAGAAAACGGCGATTCCTCGCAGCGAATGGGGCTACAGCCGACTCAAGCGGATGCACCGGCTCTGCGAGCGCGTGGCGGAGCCGGACGAAGTGGCCACGCTCATCTCGTGGCTGTCCTCACCGGAAGCATCCAACGTGAACGGAGCGGTGATCACCAGCGACGGTGGCTGGACCGCCTGAACCCCACCGAGCCACAACCACAGCTCGCGTGGCCGACGGCGCAGACTACTACCGTACCATTCGGAATGGTATGACCGTGACCGTAGACGGCGAGGGGGGCGTGGTGCTGCTGGTCAGTAGCGCCCGACGCTCGGGCCTTCTCGTCGGGCTGTAGGATCAGCCGATGCGGTCAGTTGTGTGCGATGACGAGGCATTTGCCCGCTTGGTCGGCCAAGGCGGGCTGTATGACCACGAGCTCGGGGAGAAGTACGTCGTGGCACCTTCGGCGGGAGGGGACCGTGCGGCGTTGCAGGCCCGGGTCATCATGGCGCTGGGCTCGATGGTGGACAGCGCCGTCGTGTTGGGCCCAACAAACTTGGGGATACTCGGCCAGCCCGGTCAGCGCTGGTACGTGGTTCCCGACGCCGCCGTTATCGCGAATCCGCCGCCCGGGGCCGATGCATATCTCCATGCCGAGCTCGCCATCGAGATTCGCTCGCCCCGGGAAGACATGGCGGCGAAGCTCTCGGACTACCGGGCCGTGATGGAGCGAACCGGCTTGGTTGTCGAGGAGGTGTGGTACGTGGACGGTGAAGCCATCACCGTGCATCGGCGCGGTGCGGCGGAGCCGGCCACCAACGCCTCGCCGGAGCTGCTGTTGGCAGTGCGCCAGGCCGTCACCGCGTGGCTGCAACGGGGTTGACGCTGATGGAGAAACCAGGCGAGGGCCATCTCAACTCCACCGCGTCCAGGGCGGAGCCAGCAGCGAGCGCAACGACCGGCGGCATCCGCGGCACAGTACATCGACACCAAGCACGGCGAACGGTTCTGGAACATGCTGAACGGGGCCCTGTCCCAGGGCATAGACCTGGGTGTGTTCAGCGGCCACCGGTGACGTCGAGGATGGCGCCGGTGGTGTAGGAGGCGGCGTCGGATAGCAGGAAGACGATGGCCTCGGCCACCTCATCGGCGGTACCGGCCCGTTGCATGGGAACGATGGCGCCCAGCCGCTGGGCCCGGTCGGGTTGGCCGCCGCTGGCGTGGATCTCGGTATCGATGATGCCGGGGCGCACGGCGTTGACCCGGATGCCGTCGTTGGCGATCTTGTCCAAGTGGCCGCGGAACTTGAGCCAGGGGC
>JANPEN010000453.1:0-3220 GCA_031422955.1 Acidimicrobiia bacterium | reverse complement strand
CCACTCGTTTCGGTCGCGCCGGTCGCGCCGGTCGCGCCGGTCGCGCCGGTCGCGCGCGTCGGCGACGACGGATGCCGGTGGTGTCCCTGGCCGGGCTGGCGGTGGCCGCAGCTGCCCTCCTGCCACTCGGCTACCTCGTGCTGCGCTCCGCGGAACTCGGGTGGGACCGGGTCGCCGACCTTGCTGTGAGCGCCAGGGTCCAGGGGCTGTTGTGGCGCACCGGTCTGTTGGCCCTCAGCGTGACCGCCGCCTCAGTCGTCATTGCCGTACCCCTAGCTTGGCTGACGGTCCGCACCGACCTCCCTCTGCGCCGGTTCTGGGTGATCGTGACCGCGTTACCGCTCGCCATCCCGACCTATGTTGGTGGTTTCGCCTTCATCGGTGCACTCGGGCCCCGGGGGATCCTCCAGGGTTGGCTGGAGCCCTTCGGGGTCGAGTCGTTGCCCAGCTTCTACGGGTTTCGCGGCGCCTGGATGGTGCTCACGCTGTTCACCTACCCCTATGTGCTGCTTACGGTGCGTGCGGCTCTCAACCGTCTTGACCCGAGCCTGGAGGAGGCCAGTCGCATGCTGGGCCTCAGCCGCTGGGCCACCTTCGCTCGTGTCGTGCTCCCGCAACTGCGACCCTCTATCACGGCGGGGTCGCTCCTGGTCGCGCTCTACGCCCTGTCGGACTTCGGGGCGGTGTCGATGTTGCGTTTCGATAGCTTCACGCGGGCGATCTTCGTGCAGTACCGCGCCTCGTTGGACCGCTCGACCGCCGCCGTCCTCGGCCTTGTGCTGGTGGCGGTCACCCTCGTGGTGCTGTCAGGGGAGGCCTCGGTGCGCCGTTCGACCTCCTATCACCGCCTGCACGGTGGCAGCGCCCGCCAGGCGCCGGTCACCCCGCTCGGTCGCTGGCGCTGGCCGGTGGTCGGCCTGCTTTGCGTTCTGGTCGCGGTGGCGTTGGTCATTCCCCTTGCGGTGGTCACCACCTGGCTGGTGCGCGGGATCCAGGCCGGTGAACCCCTCCGGCTCACGACGACGCTCATCGGCAACAGCCTGCGGGCATCCGCCTTGGGTGCGCTGGCCGCAGTGCTCGCCTGCTGGCCGGTGGCCGTGCTCTCCGTGCGACGCGGCGGCTGGCTGGGCCGGGCGGTGGAGGCCAGCTGTTGGGTCGGGCACTCCTTGCCCGGTGTGGTGGTGGCCTTGTCGCTGGTGTTCTTCGGCGCTCGGGTCGTGCCGGGGCTCTATCAGACCCAATGGATGCTGACCCTGGCCTACGTTGTGCTCTTCCTGCCCCAGGCCCTGGGGGCCATGCGCACCTCGCTGTTGCAGATCAGCCCCCGCCTGGAGGAGGCGTCTCGACTATTGGGCCGGGGCTCCGCTGCAACCTTGTGGAAGGTGGTGGTGCCGTTGGCCCGACCGGGGATTCTGGCCGGAGCCGCCCTGGTGTTTCTCACCTGCATGAAGGAGTTGCCCGCCACGCTGCTGCTCGCCCCGACCGGTTACCCAACCCTCGCCACCCAGGTGTGGAGCGCTACGTCGGAGGCGTTCTTCGCCCGGGCGGCCGCTCCGGCCCTTGCCTTGGTCCTTTTGTCCTCGGTGCCGATGGCGTTTTTAGTGCTGCGGGAGCACGATCAATGGTAACCCGGCCGCAGTGCAGTCTCGGCGGACGCGACCGATACGATGAGACCATGCCGATCGGTATGACGGGGATCATCGAGGTCACCAACCTGGTGAAGCGCTTCGGCCAGCACGACGTGCTCCAGGGCGTGGACCTGTACGTGGCGCCTCGTACCGTTGTCGCGCTGTTGGGCCCGAGCGGTTGCGGCAAGACCACCCTGCTGCGGGCGATCGCCGGCCTCGAGGCGGTCGACTCGGGCACGATCACGGTGAGTGGGACACGGGTGGTGGGTCCTGGTGTCAACATCGCCCCCGAGAAGCGACGCATCGGTATGGTGTTCCAGGACTGGGCGTTGTTCCCCCACCTCGATGTGGCCGGCAACGTCGGTTACGGCCTACCTCGCAAGCAACGCTCGCGCCAGCGCATTGAGGCGGCCCTCGAGCTGGTGAACCTGGGCGGTTTGTCCAAGCGCCAGCTGGGCACCCTCTCCGGTGGGCAGCAGCAACGGGTGGCGCTGGCCAGGGCCATCGCGCCAGAACCTTCCGTACTGTTGCTCGATGAGCCCTTCTCCAACCTCGACACCGCGCTGCGGGCCCAGGTGCGTTCCGAGATCCACCAGCTTCTGGTCGATCTGGGTGTAACCACCGTTTTCGTCACCCACGACCAGGAGGAGGCCTTCGTCATCGGCGACGAGGTGGCGGTGATGGCCGAGGGTCGGATCGTGCAGCAGATGGCACCGGCCGAGCTCTACGCCCATCCGGCCACCCCGTGGGTTGCCCAGTTTGTTGGCGATGCCAACCTGATCGAAGCGGTAGCCACCGCCGGGGTAGCGGCCACCCCCATCGGTGCGGTGGCCATTGGCGGGGCGCACGAGGGCGCGGTGACGGTACTGCTACGCCCGGAGGAGCTGAAGCTGCACGCCGGCGGTGATGCGACGGTCGAGCTGGTCGAGTTTTACGGCCACGACACCGTGTACCTGGTGCGCACGCACGCGGGGCCGCTGCTGCGCACACGGGCCGGTTCGGCACCAGCCCACCGCCGCGGGGACCTGGTGACGGTGACCTACGAAGGACCCGCCGCCGTCAGCTACCAGTGAGGTACTGAGCCGTCCGAGGTCCCAATTCCCAGAGTTGCGGGCTCGTTGCCTCCTGGTAGCGCAACGAGCCCGAACTCATCGGACCTTTGCCTCAGACCTTGCCGAAGGCGTAGGGCTCGAGGGTCTCGCGGGCCTTGATCCGCCACTTCTGCCACTGACCGCCGCCGTAGTAGGCGAGGCTGCCGGGCCGGGCTTCTCCGTGGCCGTTGTAGTAGGAGATGCAGTCGCGCAGCGGGGCACTGGCGATGTCTACTTCGGCGCAGTGCTGCGCCCACGCATCTTCGTTGTCCTTGTGGACGTCCACGATCCGGTGGCCCTGCTCGCGCATGGTTTCCAACATCCAGACGATGTGGTTGCCATGATCGTCGATGGAGTCGGTGAAGTTGAAGCTGCCGCCGCCCCCCTGTGGACCCGTCACGATGAACAGGTTGGGGAATCCTTGGTTGTGCAGGCCAAGTAAGGTACGGGTTGCTTCGCCCTGCCACTTCTCCGAAAGGGTGCGGCCATTACGTCCCTTGA
>JANPEN010000452.1:0-11453 GCA_031422955.1 Acidimicrobiia bacterium | reverse complement strand
CGCGCTGGACATGTCGTGGGTGACCAGGACGGAGCTGACGCCGAGCTGCTTCTGCCACATCTATCTCGGGTGTCCTCGTATCACTCACGAGGAGGGATGCTAGCTGGGGTGGCGCAGGGCTGGCGTTGGGGCTGGGCCGGGGCCTGGTTGGCGCAGCTGAGCCAGCGCGGCGGGAGTATCGGCGTCGACCAGGCGACTGGCGTCGAGGCCTTCAACGTTGATGAGAGGCACGCCCACCAGGCCGATCCGTACCGCCCGCACACCGGCGGCGAAGGCGTCGCGGATGGGGTCGAGGACGAGGCCCGGACGGTAGGCGGCGCTGAGGAACTGCACCTGATTCTCGACCAGGGGCGCGGCGATGGCGGCGTCTGGCTGTGCTTGCAACGCCGCCACCACGGCGCGTACCACCGCCGCATCGACCAGGGGGAGATCACAGGTCAACACCATCACAAGCTCAGTCGACTGGACGTGCTCAGCGGGCAGGACTTGCTCAGCCGGCTGGATTGGCTCGAAGGCGCTGAGCAGGGCGCCCAGGGGACCTTGGCCGGGGAAGCGGTCGGGCTGGTAGTGCAGGCCAAGCCGGCCGAGCCTTGCCTCGTCGCCGCCCAGGCAACGCACCGATTGGGCCCCTGCCCCCAGCAGCGCCTCGACCGCGATGACCACCATGGGCCGGCCGGCGACCTCCATGAAGGCCTTGTCACGGCCCATCCGGCGGCTGGCCCCACCGCAGAGCACGACCCCCCGGAAGCCGGACACCTCAGCCGCCGTAGTCCATCCGGGTGTCTTCCATGCGTAACAGCTCGGTGGCTTCGTCTCGCTGGAAGGCAGTGTCGAGGACCTCGCCCAGAAACAAGCTGTGGGTGGCGCAATCGACCTGCTGGGTGACCTGACACTCCAGGTAGGCCACGCCCAGGGCGAGGATGGGGGCTCCGGTGAGCCCATCCCGATAGGCAAAGCCGTTGAGGGTGGCCGCCTCCGGATCATCCACGGTTGGCTTGGTGAACTTGCGGACCACGGAGCGGTCCTCCCTGGCAATGGTGTGCAGCACGAAACTGCGCCCTTGCTCGATCAGCTCGTGGGTGAGGGCGCTCTTCTCGATCCCGATGGCCACCAGCTTGGGCTCGAAGCTGACCTGGGTAACCCAGTTGAGGGTCATGGCGTTGCGTCGATCGGCGTGCCGGCTGCCCACCACGTACAAGCCGTAGGGCAGGCTGCGCAGCGCCCGGCGGCGAAGCCGGTCGTAGTCCTCCCGCTGGGGGTCCCCGGTTACACCGGGCGGGAACGGCCCAACCAAACCGTGACCTCCCGGAGCGGCCATGGATCAACCTCCGATACGGGTCGGCTCGATGAAGCAGGGGGTGGCGAGGCGGCGATTGGTCATGAGAAGTCCGACGGTGGCCACGACGGGTCGCATTGCTGCAGGAAGAGGCGGCAACGCTCCGCTTCGTCCTGCTCGTCAATGGCGGCGGCCTTGGCGGCCAAGCCAGCCATGCAGCGCAGGAAGCCCCGGTTGGTCTCGTAGCGCCAACGCACGTAGCCGCTGCCCCTCCAGCCGTTCTGACGCAGGCGATCCAGCCCCCGGTGGTAACCGACCCGGTAAGCGGCGTAGGCCTCAATGTCGTCCCTGGCGGCGTTGCCCAGTTGCGCCCAGCCGTCCAGGAAGCGAGGCGAGCTGGCCACCACGGCGGCGATGGCGGCCCGACGGGTCTCGGGGTCGAGGGTGAGGGCTTGGGCCAAGCCAGCCAACGCGGCCGGCTCCTCGGGTGGCAGGACCGTCTCGGGCGGGCCGGTGGTGAACTGCATGGGAGCGGACGCGCCAGGATCGGACATGGCGCCAGAGCCTAGGGGGACGGCTGCGGAACAAACCCGGCCGCCGGAACAAACTCAGGTGACGTGCACGACCCGCAACACGTCCGTCGCCCGGGAGCGGGCATCGCTGCCGGCCAGCACGGTGACCACGTCGCCGGTGCGCACATGGCCCTGGGTCTTGGCCACCGCCACGGCCTCGCGCACCATCTCCTCGTTGGAGGAAAACTGCGTCAGCGGCAGCGGGATCGCCCCCCAGGACAGGGTGAGCTGATTGATGGTTCGCTCATCGGGCGAGAAGCCGAGAATTTTGGCGTCGGGACGGAAACGGGCCATGGCCCGCACCGTGAAGCCAGAGCGGGTGATGCACAGGATGGCGGCGCAACCGAGGTCCCTGGCCACCCGCCCGGCGGCCATGGTCAACGCGTCGGTGACCTTGCGGTCCAGCGCGCTGGGCTCGTTCATGTGCAGAGCGGCCAGCTGCCGGCTCCAGGCCGCGTAGTCGAAGTTGGCGTCGGCCCGGGCGGCTAAGCGGGCCATGGTGCGCACCACGTTGGGCGGGTCGTGACCGATGGCGGTCTCCCCCGACAACATCACCGCCGAGGAGCCGTCAAACACGGCGTTGGCCACATCGGACGCTTCGGCCCGGGTGGGGGTGGCGGCATAGACCATCGACTCGAGCATCTGGGTGGCGGTGATAGCGGGCCGACCGTGGGCGATGCACATGCGGATGATGTGTTTTTGCAGGTGAGGCAGCTCCTCGATGGAGCACTCGTTGCCTAGATCGCCGCGGGCGATCATTACCGCGCCGGCCGCGTCGATGATGCCTTCCAGGTTGTCCACCGCCGCTCTGGTCTCGATCTTGGCCACCACCAACGGCCCGCGGGGGTGGGGTTCGGTGCCCACCCGGCGGATGTCGTGAGCGGAGCGCACGAAGCTGACCGCCACCATGTCCACCCCGACCTCGACGAAAGCGTCGAGGATGCGCAGGTCTTCCCGGGTCGGGGTGGAGATCCGCAACCGATCCGAGGGGATGTGGACCCCAGGCTTGCCCGACAGGCGGCCGCCGTGGATGACCTCGGCCTGGAGGCTGTCGCCGGTCTTGCCCACGATGCGGCAGTCGATGGCCCCGTCACCGAAGCTGAGGGTGTCGTTCTCCTCGATGTCACGCAGCAAATCGTCGTAGTTGACCTCGACGACCTCCTTCGTCGACGCGGTGCTGCCCACGGTTAGCCGCAAGGCCTGACCGTCTTCCAAAACCACGCCCCCGGTGCCGAAGGAGGCGGCCCGCACCTTGGGTCCGGGTAGGTCGACCAGTGTCCCTACCGGACGTCCGGCCTCGGCGGAGAGCTGGCGAACGCGCTGGTAGAGGGCGATACCGTCCTCGACGGTGCCGTGGGACATATTGATCCGCACGCAGTCCATGCCCGCGGAGATCATCGAACGCAGGGTTCGTTCATCCGATGAGGTGGGCCCGAGGGTGGCGATGATCTTGGTGCGGCGATAGGACGTGTCCACTGCGGTGAGGCTATCGGTGGCCGGACAACGTTCGGGCGATGACCCCAGGCGGACACGGACAGCGCTGGCTTGAGCGTGCCGGTTAACCTGCCCGACGGTGGAGCTGCTGCTGATCCGTCACGCCCAACCTGTGCGCATCGAGCGCACCGACGGTGGCGCCGCCAACCCGCCCCTCAGCGACCTGGGCATGGCCCAGGCCCGGGCCATGGCCGCCTGGGTGGGGTCCGAGCGGCTCGATGCGCTCTACGTTTCGCCTATGGAGCGGGCCCGCCAGACGGCAGATCCGCTGATCAAGGCCAGTGGATTGTCTCCCGTCGTGTTGGCCTCGGTGGCCGAGTACGACCAGCACGAGCCGGTCTACATCCCCATCGAGCAGCTCAAGGCCATGCATCGGGAAGGCGACGGTGAGCGCTGGATGGCGCTGCTGGCCGGCAACCAGACCGAGGAGCGAAAGAGCTGGCGCAACCAGATTGTCATGGCCATCGAGGAACTTGTTGGCCGCCACCGCGGCCACAACGTGGCCGTCGTGTGTCACGGTGGTGTGATCAACGCTTATGTCACCCACGTCCTGGGTGTGGACAATCCAATGGTGTACGAACCCCACTACACCAGCGTGAATCGCATCGTGGCGGCCAGCTCAGGCGAGCGTACGATTTTGACCCTGAATGAGGCCCCATGGCTGCGCGACCTACCTCCGATCACAGCGGGCCGGCTCTCGGCCGGTGCCGGCTCGACTGGCCCCGATACGAGCAGTCCCGCGTGAACGGACGGCGGCCGCTACAAGTGCTGAGCGTGGGGCTATTCGCCCTGGTCGGGATGCTGACTGGTTGCAGCAGCGACGGCGAGGAGGCCGCTGACGCCAAGCCCACCGTCAGCACCTTCGGACCCTCGCTGGGCAGCGGTGACAGCGTGCTCGACCCCACCCAGACCTCCCTCAGTGGCGAGGTCGGTGCCGATGGCAGCTCGGCCACCGTGACCAGCCCTCCGGTGACCTACGTCGTGCCCGACATTCCCACTGCCTCGGTGGTGGAGATCTGCGCCGGCACCAATGAGGTGGTGACCGCCGACGCCGAGATCGGCGCCCTGGTCGGCCCCGCCCTGGCGGCGGACGCCAGCGACGAAGCGGACCGTAACTTGCTCGTCATCTTGACCAAACTGAAGCCCATCATCGAACGAGCCGCGGCCGGCTACGACCGGATGGGTGCAGCCCTGCCGGTCGAGTTGGCCTCCGATGCCCGGGCCGTACGCGACGCCACCTTGACCTTTTACGGCGCGGTGACATCGTCGCAGAGCATGGAGGGCCTGAGCGCCACCATCACCCAGGCCACGTCCTTCAGCGACGCGGCCAAGGAGGCCGCCGCCCGCCTCGACGCCACCACTCGCAAGACCTGCAACAAGTCCCTCTACTGACGGCGCGGGTCTACTGACCGAGGGTGTGGATGGCCTGGGCCCAGGCGACGAACTTGTTGGTGGCCAGGTCCCCGATGGTCTTGATCCCCAAGGCTTTGGCCAGCGCCTCGCCGTCGGCCTCCGACACTCCCTGCAAGGCCGCCACCGGTGCCTTCAGCAGCTCCGCAAACGATTGCTGCTCGTAGGCCTTGTCGACGAACTTTGCCAGTTCAGCCATTGGGATCCGCTCCTCTGCTTTCGCACGGCCTCGTGGTGGCCGCTACGTGAATGTGCATCGTAGAGCGCGCCGGGCCGTGGCCCGCCACACCCTGCACCCCTCCCCCTCGACGCCGTGGGCCGCTCAGTTGAGCCGGGCTCGCAACGAGCGTGCTTGGCGGCGAATGTCGTGATCGACGCCGGCGGCGAGCTCGTCGGCCAGGGCCTCGAGCACGTCGGCGGCCTCATCGAAACGGCCAGAGCCGACGAAGGCGGCGGCCAGGTCCCGCCGTTCGGCCAGCGAACGTGACGGGATAGCGGCTCGCAGCTGCAACACCCATTGCAGCAGCTGCCGATCGCGGCGTTGGCGGGCGATACCGCCCAGGTTGGTCAACATTCGGGCAAGTATGGCCAGCGGGCCGAGCGGGGCCAGAGCGTCGGGATCGAGCTGCTGGCCCCCTGTCATAACTGCGAAGCGCTGGATCACGGCGACCTTGTCGAGCAGGACCCCACCTTCGAAGACGTCGATGAAGGTCGGCTCGGGAGCGGTGGTGGCGACCAGGAAATGGCCGGGCATGCCCACCCCGACCAGGGAAAGCCCGCAGCGCCGGCCGACCTCCAGGACCACCACGGCCAGGCTGATGGGGATGCCCAGCCGGCGGGTCAACACGGCGTCGAGATAGGAGTTCTCCGGGTTGTAGTAGTCGTCGCGGTTGCCGGCGAACCCCTCGGTCACAAAGATCCGTTGCAGCAGCGCTGGCAAGTCTCCTCCTGCAACCCCCTCCGCTAGCCGATCCAACTCGGCCATGCTGGCTGCCAGCTCGAGGCCGGGATGGGCGTGAGCGGCAATGAGCAACGCCGCCTCGTCGAGGCCCAGCTCAGCCTCGGGCCCGCTGACCAGCTGCGTGAAGCGCTCCGTTGGGGTCATCGTGTGCAGGTTAGGCCTACCGATAGGTGTCGGGGTACGTTCGCCGAGGTGGAGTCGCCCGGCGCTGTTCGTCATCCCTTTCTCGACTTCGAGCACCCCATCGTCTACGCCCATCGCGGTGGAGGGGTGGAGCGACCGGAGAACTCCATGGCCGCCTTCGATCACGCGGTTTCGGTCGGCTTCCGCTACTTGGAGACCGACGCCCGCCTGACCGCGGACGGTGTGCTGGTTGCCCTGCACGACGACCGCCTCGACCGGGTCAGCGACGGTCGTGGTCTGGTGGGTGAGCTCAGCGCGGCGGAGGTGACCTCAGCCCGCCTGCTCGGCCCCGACGGCCGGCCCAGCCAGGAGCGGGTCCCGCTCCTGGAGGAGGTGCTCACCGCCTGGCCTCAGGCCCGGTGGAACCTCGACGCCAAAGACGCAGCCACGGTCGAACCCCTCGGTGACCTCTTGGAGCGCTTGGAGATGTTGGAACGCTGCTGCGTCGGAGCCTTCTCGGATCAGCGCCTGGGCCGGCTGCGACAACGTTTCGGACCGGCGCTATGCACGGTGCTGGGCCCCCGGGAGGTGGCCAGGGTCCGGGCCTACGGTTTCGGGGTGCCGCGGGTCAAGGTGGCCGGGCTGGTGGCCCCGTTCGGGCAAGTAGCCCAGGTGCCCCTGAGCTACGAGCTGGCGGTGCCGACCCCGCGCTGGCTACCCCGCCAGCCCCGGGTGTCGGTGCCCATCGTGGACCGGTTCTTCCTCGCTGCCTGTCGCCGTTTCGGGATTCCCGTCCATGTGTGGACCGTCAACGAACCCGCCCAGATGGTCGCCCTGTTGGACCGGGGCGTGGCCGGTTTCATGACGGACCGGCCCACTGTCGCCGCTGAGCTGTTGACCTCCCGCCGTCAGTGGCCCACCGTTGCCAGGAACCCCGATTGACGGCCGTTATCGCGGCCGCTACTGGGGGTCCTCTGGAGGCAACAACACGTTCGGATTGAGAGTGGCGGTGGGATCCAAGGCGTGTTTGAGGGCGCGGAACACAGCCAGCTCGGCGCGGGAGCGGTTGAGGTGCAGGAGGGCCCGTTTGGCGGTCCCGATGCCATGCTCGGCCGAGATGCTGCCGCCCAATTCGGCCACATAGCGCAGCACCGCTTCGTCGGTCCGCTCGTCATCGGGAGCGACCCCCGTGATGTTGACATGGATGTTGCCATCGGCGGCGTGGCCGAACAACCACGGGGTGGCCCCGGCGTCGACCGAAGCGATAACGCCACCCACCGTGCGCAGGAAGTGAGCCATGGCTTGGGCGGGCAGAGTGACATCGAGCTTGTGGGGCGCCTTCAGCGAGTTGATGGCCTCGGGGTGGCCTTCCCGCAGCCGCCACAGCGCTGCTCGGGGTGCAGGCTCGTGGGCGACCGCCACGTCGGTCACGCCCGCTAGCTGCTCGACCGCCTCGGCAAGTTCGTCGGTCGGGTCGCGGTGGGCTGCGCATTCGACCAGTAAGAAAACCCGATGATCCTCGGCAAAGGGTCTGGCCACCCCCAACGTGGCGGCCACCAGCGCCAACCCCTCGGCGAAAAACAGTTCCAGGGCCTCGATGCTGGGCACGTCCCGCCGCAGCCGGCCGGAGGCGGCCAGGGCGGCCTCTACATCGGAGAACGCCAGCAGGGCAGTCACCTTGGCATCGAGACGGGCCACCAGGCGCAACCGCAACGCGGTGATCACGGCCAAGGTCCCCTCGCTGCCGCACAACAACCGGCCCAGGTCGTAGCCGGTGTTGTCCTTCAGCAGACCGTTGAGGTGGGAGATGATTCGCCCGTCGCTGAGGACCGCTTCGTAGCCGAACACCTGTTCGCGCATGCCGCCGTAGCGCAGCAGATGCAACCCGCCGGCGTTGGTGGCGGCCATGCCCCCCAAGGTGGCGCTGTCTCGGGCCCCGAGGTCCACCCCGAAGGCCAGGCCAGCCCGATGGGCCGCGGCCCGCACCGCGCTCAGCGTCGCCCCCGCCCCCACCGTGACCTGCTGGGCGGCCCCATCGACCTCGCCGATGTGATCCAAACGACGCAGGGACACCAGCACCTCCCCGCCCAGGGGCACCCCTCCCCCGACCAGCCCGGTATTGCCGCCTTGGGGGGTGACCGCCACCCCGTGGGTCGAGCAGGCAGCCAACACCGCCGCCACCTCAGCAGTGGTGGCGGGGCGCACTACCGCAGGGGTGGCCCCCACGTAGCGTCCGCTCCAATCGCGCACGTAGCTGCTGGTCAGCTCGGGGTCGACCAGCACGTGCTCGGCTCCGACCAGGGCGGCGAGGTGCTGGAGCAGGGCCGGGCTGGGCGCCCGTCCTGGCCGGCCGCGCTCGGGTGGGTCGGGCGGGCGAGGTGGGTCGGTCGGGCGGGGATCGGGACCGCCGGAGTTCCCCTCGTGACTCAACGAACCGGATCGGTGTAAACGGCGGGGCGCTTGTCGAAGAAGGCCTTGACCGCTTCGACTTGGTTGGGTGAGCCGATCAGGCGACGAATGAGGCGCTCCTCGGCGGCGAAACCGTCGGCCAGGGACACCAGCCCGGCCTGGTTGAGCAACTGTTTGGCACCCTGCACGGCCTCGGGGTTAGAGGCGGCGATCTCGTAGGCCAGCGCCAGGGCCTCGGCCCGCGGATCTTCACAGACCTTGGTGGCTAGGCCCAGCGCCACCGCCTCGGTACCGCTGACCATGCGGCCGGTGAAGGTGAGTTCCTTGGCTACATCGAGGCCCACCAAACGGGGCAGGAACTGGGTGCCGGTCATGTCCGGGGCCAAGCCCCAGCGGATCTCCAGCACCGAGAACTTGGCGTCAGCCGTGCAATATCGCAGGTCGGCGGCCACCGCGATCTGACAGCCACCGCCGAGGGCCACCCCGTGGACGGCGGCGATGACAGGGGCGGGCATCTCCGCCCACACGTAGGCGGCCTGCTGGCCGGCGTTGGTGATGCGCTCGCCACGGGGCTTGGAACCGAGGTCCAGCCCGCCATCACCGGCCATGGCTTGGAAGGCGCCGAAGTCAAGTCCGGCGCAGAAGGACCGACCCTCGCCCGAGAGCACCACGGCGCGCACCAACGGGTTGGCGGCCAGGGCTTCGCCCGTTTCCACCAGGGCGGCGAACATGGCGGGGTCCAAGGCGTTCATTTTTTCTGGTCGGTTCAGGCGCACATCGGCAACCCCGCCCTCGATCTGCACGGTGACCCGGTCGCTGGCCCGTTCACTCATCGTCTCTCCTGTTCAGCGGGCCTACCCCGCAGCCTGGATGCCAGGCATGGTTGGCGGTCGATCAGCCCCGCTGGCTGCGCCAAAAAGCCCAGCCTAGGTCCCTACACTGCTTCGGCGGGCTGGTTGAGCTCGGTGGCCGCTCCATTCCCATGTCGAAGCATTCATCCTCCCATCCGACCCGATTTCCCGCCCCAATTCGTGCCGGCCAGGGCGGCCGCCGGCTCGTCCGAGCGGCTCTGGTGGGAGTGGCGGTTCTTACCGTCGGCCCGTTGGCAGGGATTTCCCCGCTGGCGGGGCGAGGCCAACTTTCGCGTTGGGGCCAACCGGCGGCGGCGGCCACCGCCAGCCTGCTCACGGTCAACGATCCCTCCTCGACCCTGCTGGGTGAGCTGAACACCGTTGAGGTGAACGGCTCGGGCGTGGATAGGGCTGAGCAGGTCCTCCTCGGCGTGCTCGACGATCTCGACGCGGCCAGGGCCGAAGCACTAGCCGCCCAGGCCGACCAGGGTCGGTTGACCGGGGACGCCGAGAGCTTGGCCCTGCAGGGTCCCCAGCTGGAGTCGGCCAGGGACCTGGCCATTTTGGCCCGTAACCGGGCCGTCGGTCTGGCCGAGGCCGCCTTGAGCCGGGCCCGCGTCCACCAGGACGCAGCTGACGTAGCCAGCGCAAAGCGGCGGGAAGCGGCGCTCACCGCCTTCACCGGCGGGGAACGAAGTGATCCCCTGGGTTCTGGTGGGCTCAGCCCTGGACGTCTACGGGGCAGCTACCTCGATCAGGTCGTCGCCGACCTGGCGGCCAGGCGTGATGTCGCATTGGCCGCCCGGTCCGAGGCCGATGCCGAGGAGGTCGCCAGGCGGTCCGAAGCCGCCGTTCACGACGACGAACGCCTGCGCCTCGACGGTGCGCTCCGGGCGAATGCCGCCGCCCTCGCCGCCAACCAGGCCGCCACCCAGCAAGCCCTGGGCGACGAGCAGGGGGCTCGGGTAGAGCAGCAGCGGCTGGCCCGGGTGCACGACCAAGCCAAGGTGGGGTTGGCCGAGGCTCGCCGCACCGGGATTGTGCAGGGTGCGGACCTGGCCCTGGTGGTGCTGGACGCGTTGGTGCGGGCTGAACGCTTTGAGGCCATTGAGCGACCCGGTTGCCAGCTGTCGTGGACGCTGTTGGCGGCTATCTCCCGCGTCGAATCCAACCACGGGACCTACGGCGGTTGGCCGGTCTCTGCCCTCGGCCAAACCAGGGACATCTTCGGTCCGCAGCTGGCGCCCGGCAGTGGATTCGCGGTGATCGCGGACACCGACGCGGGCCTGCTCGACGGGGACACCATCTACGACAGAGCCGTCGGCCCCCTGCAGTTCATCCCTTCATCCTGGCGGCTCTACGCCATCGACGGTAACGGCGACGATGTGGTGGACCCTGCCAACTACTACGACGCCGCTCTCGCCGCCGCCGAGCATCTGTGCCGCGGCGGAGCGGACACTTCCAGCGCAACCGGAGCCAAGGCCGCGGTACTCGGTTACAACGCCTCCGAGGAGTACTACGCCCAGGTCAAAACCCTCATGGGGCGGTACCGGCGGCTCGCCCTTGCGGTGGATTAGCCTCCCTCCTGAGCACCGGAGGCACACGGGTCGGGGGGCTAGGGGGCGTGTTGTTCTACACGGTGGCGTCGAGGTACGGACAGTGACGACAGCCGCTGTCGCAGCAGGATCCCCGGGCCACCAGGTATGCCGCGCACAGCACAAACAGCCCGCTGGTGGGGTCGAGGTACCCGGCCTGACCGGCCCCCATGGCGGCCCGGTGGGCGGCAAGGGCCACCTCGTAGCCAGGGTGGGCGGCCGAGAAGCGGCTGGGGTGGGGCGTGTCCAGACCATCTGGACGTAACCGCTCTGGCACCGTGCGAACCTAGTTGCGCTGACCTCGGGAACCGATTCGTCGCCGCCGACGTCGAAGCTGCAGCGCGACCAGCCGGAGGACGGAAATGAAACCAACCGAAGCCAGGACCAGAACCAGGACCAGAACCAGGACCAGAACCAGGGCGGTAACCGGTGTCGCCCTGGTCGGCTTCTTGGCGGTTGCCTTTGGCTTGAGCGGCTGTGGCAGCAGTGACGACGGGGCCGACTCAAGCCAAACCAACCAGGCCGGCGGTGCTAGCGAGGCGAGCGCGACGGCCAGTGGCGAAGTAGACGATGCGGTGAAGGTGGCAGTGGCCGAGTCGCTCGCCAAGGACGCCGCCCTCACCGAAAGCACCGTCGCCGCCGCTTCGACCGCCGCTTCGAACAACGGGTCATCACCGGCCGCCCCCGCCGGTGCCCTCCCCCCCCCCCAGCCCCCCCAGGTCAACAGGGGGTACAAAATAATACACCCCCCCCACAACCGGG
>JANPEN010000451.1:0-6149 GCA_031422955.1 Acidimicrobiia bacterium | reverse complement strand
GACCCTGGGCCATCCATCCGCTTACTTGAACGCGCACGGACAGTGCATAAGACGCAGTTAGGGTGTTCTTAAATAGTCCGACAACCTCTCACTGCACCGAGATAACCGCCGAGCGTGTCGTTGCCAATCAAGATTGGGCAGTTAAATGAGCTTTTCGCGACGTGACTTTATGAAGACTGGCATCTTTGCCAGCGCGGCGGTCGCCTTGCCCCTCCAACGGTTTGTCTCCGCCCAGACCACGCTGGCGTCCCGCATGCCGGCGAGCAAGCTACCGAAGCCTTTCACGACGTCGTTCAGAATCCCACCCGTGGCCGTCCCGTTCCGCTCCCATGGGAAAACGGATTATTACAAGATCACCATGGCCCCCATGGCCGCGGAGATCGTCCCGGGCTTTCAGACCATGCTCTACGCCTACAACGGGTCGGTGCCGGGGCCCACCATCAAGGTGGAGCGGGGACGCCAGGTCGTGGTGCGCCACGCCAACAGACTTCCGGCCCAACACGCCACGCTGCGCTACGAGCCCTACACCTCCGTGCACCTGCACGGGTCCCCTTCACTGCCCCAGTACGACGGCTACGCCAGCGACATCACCCGTCCCGGCCAGTACAAGGACTACTTCTACCCCGACACGCAAGCCGCCCGTACTCTGTGGTATCACGACCACGGCCTGCACCACACGGCCGAGAACGTCTACCAGGGGTTGGCCGCCATGTACCTGCTGCACGACCCGCAGGAAGACGCGCTCGGCTTACCCGCCGGCGAATTCGATGTGCCGTTAGTGATTTCTGATGCCATGTTCAACACCGACGGGTCGCTGCTGTTCTCCCTCGAAGACGAGTCCGGCATGTACGGGGACGTCATCCTCGTCAACGGCAGCCCCTGGCCGGCTATGCAGGTCAGACGGCGCAAGTATCGCTTCCGGGTGCTCAACGCGTGCATCTCCCGCTCCTTCAGATGGTCGCTCAGCACCGGTGACCCGATGACCGTCATCGCCACCGACGGCGGCCTCATGCCGTTCCCGGTGAGGACCACCAGCATTCGCCATGGCATGGCCGAGCGGTACGACGTAGTCATCGACTTCTCCAAGTACAGCGCAGGCCGGCGGGTCATCCTGCGCAACGCCAGCCCGAAGAACAACGAGGACTACCCCAACACCAACCAGATCATGGCCTTCGATGTGGTCGGCGACGACTTCGACCCATCGAACAACTCCGTCCCTGCGGAACTCAATCCAACTTGCCCGACCATGGCGCTGCAGCCATCTCAGGCCGTGCAGACCCGCAAGCTCAGGCTCGAGCGCAAGAACGGTTCCTGGACGATCAACGGGAACACGTGGGAAAAGGTCGTTTCCAGCAACTATCGACATGTCGAAGCCACCCCGATGAAAGATTCGGTGGAGATCTGGGAGATCTCGAACCAATCAGGCGGATGGTTCCATCCAACCCACATCCACCTGGTGGACTTCAAGATCCTTTCCCGCAACGGCGCCGCGCCGTTCCCCTACGAGCAGGGAGCGAAGGACGTCGTCTACGTGGGCGAGAACGAAACCGTTCGTTTGCTCATGAAGTTCGAGGGCACCGGCAAGTACATGATCCACTGCCACAACCTCGTTCACGAGGATCACGACATGATGACCCAATACGAGGTCATCGACCCGGAGGATCCCGGCGACGATCCGTTGAGCGCACCCTGCATCAACCTTCCCGAGGCCTACGAGCTGTGAACAGGTCACCGGGGCTGACGGCTGAGCAGGCCCGGCACGAGACGACGAGGTCCATGCTCACGGACCTGGCCGTGCTGCTCACCGTCGGCGCAGCCAGTGCGCACGCCCTCACCGTTCCGGCCCATCTTCGGAGCTGGCCTGCTTCGGGAGTCTTCTTCACCCTGCTGGCAGCTGGGCAGGTAGCTCTGGCGGTGGCCCTGTTCCGCAACCGATTCGGGGACCGCCTCATCCGCGTCGCCTTGTGGGGGACCGTCGGCGTCGTGCTCCTCTACCTAGCGAGCCGGACGGTCGATCTACCCTTTACCCCACCAGTGGCCGCCCACGGCTCCTCCCTCGACCCGGGCCGGGCCATCATTCCCGGAGCCGAACAGCGCGTCGGCTCCTTGGACCTGTTCACCCTCGTGTTCGAGGTCCTCGCCGTCGTCGCCTTCACCGGTCTGCTCTCCGAACGCTCCCGACGTCACTCGGTCAACATCCTCATGGCCGGCGGGCTCACCCTCTGGGCGCTCGCCGCCGCGGGCGTGCTCACCTAGTCAGGTTCCAGCCGGCGCGGGAACTCATGCGGGCCACCCCGTCGAATACGGCTGGAAGGGTCCCCCGCGTACGCCGGGTTGGCTCACGAGGGACGGGCGGCTTCGATCATGATCTCCACGCTGGCCTTGGGTGCAGCCAGTCGAGCCTCGACAGTGGCCCGAGCGGGGGTGGCGTCGGGCAGCACCCACGCCGTCCAAGCTTCGTTCATCTGGGACCATTCGCTGATGTCGGTAAGCCAGATGTTGGCCTTGAGGACCCGGCTCTTGTCGGTCCCCGCCGCAGCCAACAACTCATCCACCTTGGCCAGGATCTGCTCGGTCTGGCCCTTGGTGTTGGCGTTCAGGTCAGCGGCGATGAGCCCGGCCAAATACACGGTGGAGCCATGCACGACGGCCGCGCTCATGAGGGGTCCGGGCTGGATGCGCTCGATGGTCATGGCACCTTGTAGCACGCCGGGCCCCGCCGCGCCGCCCCGGTGGTGACCGAGGATCAGATCAGCGCTCTACCAACAGGCCCCGTCGCGACCGGATGCGGCGCTCGCTGAGCCCGAACACAGTGTCGACCATGATGCCGATGATCAAGATGACGATCATGTAGGCCACCAACAGCGGCACATCGCTCAGCTGACGGGCGAAGTCCATGCGCACACCTAACGATGGCGTGGTCCCGATGATCACCAGCAACTCGCCGGCCATCAGGCTACGCCAGGCAAAAGCCCATCCTTGTTTGAGGCCGCCCAGGTAGCCGGGCAAGGCCGCAGGCAGGATCACCGAACGCAACATCGACCAGCCCCGTGCCCCCAACACCGTCCCCGCCCGAAGCAGCAGCGGGGGAATGTGGTCAACGCCGCCGATCAACCCGTTGGCAATAGAAGGGGTCGCCCCCAACACCACCACGAACAAGATCGCCCCTTCGTTCAACTGGAAAAGCATGATGGCGAGGGGAAACCAGGTGATGGAGGGCATGGTCTGTAACCCGGTGATCAATGATCCGACGGCCCGCCGCAGATAGAGGCTGCGAGCGACCCCCATGCCCAGCAGGGTCCCCATGACCACGGACAGCAGGAAGCCGCTGACGGCTCGCCGCATGGTGGTGGCCACTGCCCGCCAGAAATCTGCGGTGACCACCAAGTCAGCCAGCTGAGGAAAGACCCGCCCCGGCCCGGGCAGGGCGTAGTCCGGCTTCCAACCCGTCCACACCACCAGCTGCCACAGAACCAACGCCAGGCTGATGGCGGCCACCTTAGGCCACGTCGCCACCCACAGGAGGGTGGCGGCGGAGGCTCGACCGGTCTCGTGCCGTTCAAGGGCGTCGAGGCCGGCCATTTCCTCGTCCTCGGCGGTCAAGGTGGCCAACCCCGACAGCTCAATGGGCATGGCGACGGACCTCTTGGCGCAACTCGGCGGTGACCTCAGCCGCCAAGGCCCCCACGTCGGGCGATTCGATGCGCCGGGGCCGGGGCCGATCCACGGGGTACTGGCGGATCACCCGACCCGGTCGGCTGGCCAACAACACGATGCGATCGCCCAGCCGGGCCGCTTCGCGCGCGTTGTGCGTTACGAACAACACCGTCAGCCTGCTGGCCTGCCAGATGCGCTCGAGCTCGTCGTGCAACACATCCCTGGTCATGGCGTCCAGCGACGCGAAGGGCTCATCCATCAGCAGGATGTCGGCCTTCTGGCCCAGGGCCCTGGCCAAGGAGACCCGCTGGCGCATCCCGCCCGAGAGCTGATGGGGCCGACGATCGCCCACATCACCCAACTGCACCAGCCGCAGCAACTCCTCGGCGCGGGCTCGGCGTCGGCGCCGGTCTCGCTCACCGCTCAACTTCAGGGCCAGTTCCACGTTGGCCCTGGCGGTTAACCACGGGAACAACGCCCCCTCCTGGAACAGCAGCGCAGCCCTGCGACCACCGATGTCCACCGTGCCGCTACTGGGCCGGTCGAGACCGGCGACGATGTTGAGCAAGGTTGTCTTGCCACAGCCGGAGGCACCCACCAGACACACGAACTCGCCCTGGGCGACGTCGAGACTGAGGTTGTCCAACGCCCGCACCGCGGCGGCGCCGCTGCCAAAGCTGCGGCTCAACCCCGCGATGCGAATAGCGGGGTCCTCTCCCGGCGAGCCGGGACGGCTCGGCGCGGGACCGAGCTCGACGGTGGTCATGCCTCCACCTCGGTTAGGCCGTAGGCGGCCAGCACCTGGTTGAGCGGGCTCAGCTCGTAGATCCCTTCCAGCTGGCTGGACTCCAGGAAACCTTCGGCTTCAGCGGCTGCCGCTGAGGCGAACAGCGAATCAGCAACCGGATCGTTGGTAAAGCTGATCCGGGGCCACGCCGCGTCGATGATCGCGGGGGCCAGTCTCTTGCCGGTATACCGGGTGATGGCGTCGTTGACGATCTTTTTGGCGGTGTTGGGGTTGGCTGCAATGAAGCGGTTGGCGGCCACGTGGCCTTCCAGGAAGCGCCGAAGCGACTCGGGATGGTCCTCCATAAACGATTTGGACACCACCACGTTGGTGGTCACGAACTGTCCGCCCGGCCACAGATCGGCCTCATCGACCAGGACGTGACCACCGCCTTCTTGCACCAGCCGGCTGGCCCAGGGTTCGGGGACCCACGCCCCGTCGATACGACCAGCTTTGAAGGCCTCCAACGTCTGGGCGTTTTCCTGGGGGATCACGGCCACGTCGCCGCCGCCCTGCAGGTTGGTTTTCAGGCCTTGCGAGCGCAGCCAGCTCCGGGCAGCTACGTCCTGGGTGCCCCCGACTTGGGGAGTAGCGATGCGCTTACCCCTGAGCTGGCCAGGGTTGGTGATGTCGGGGTCCACCACCAAGGCCACCCCGCCAGCGGCGGCTCCGGAGACGATGCGCACCGCCTCGCCTTCGGACTTCACGAAGGCGTTGATAGATGGATTGGGGCCGAGGTAAGCGATGTCGATAGCCCCCGAGAAGATGGCCATGACCACGTCGGGACCGGCGTTGAACCGCTTGACCTTGAGGTGGTCTGGCCTCATCTTGTCGGCGAAAAGGCCGGCCTCGACCCCCACGATGGCACTGCCGTGGGTCAGGTTAGGCAGATAGCCCAGCCGCACCGTCGTGCCGTTCTCCCTGGTCAACGCCACGTCCGTCATGCCGTGGGCCGCGCTCGGGGTCGACTCTGACACGCCAGCGGCGCCGACCGCGACGCCGGGCGATGTGGGCGACCCAGCATCCCCGCAAGCCGCAGCCAACAACGCCATTGCCCCCAGCGCCACACGCGCCAGGAACGCTGAACGTGAGTGAAATCTCACGGATACACCTCGAAAGTCGACAAAGTTGATCAGATTTATGAGATTAGTCATGAATAGGCGCCGGCCGTCAACCCCCAGATCGAGAGGAGGGCGCTCAGACCGCGCTGCACTACGCTCAGCAACACTCGACTGCCAAGGTGGACCGCCATGCGTCAACTGCTCGACCTACGCCGATCCGACGGAGCCATCGTCGCCATGTTGTATCGGGGTGACTGGTGACCGTATTGCTGCGGCCAGCTCGTGCGGCTGGCAACGAACTACGAACGCCTGCACCACTCCGGCGCTGAGCTCGTCGCCATCAGCGTGGACGACGAGGTGCGCCAGGCAGGCATGGCAAGGCGTTGGGGTCTTACCCACACCCGCATGGTCTCGGACCCTGGCGGCGAGCAGTTCCTCAAGCCGCTCGGTCTCTTTGACCCCGAAGACCGCGGTGGGGTGGCCTTGCCGGCCATGGTCGTCATTGACCCCACCGGCACCGAGGTCTACCGCTACCGCGGTCGAGACTTCGCCGATCGCACCAACGATGACGATCTGTGGGCGGCGCTGGAGCAACTGGGGCTGGCCCCCGTGGATCCTGCGCCCTGGGTCCCCACCGGTACGGT
>JANPEN010000450.1:0-21273 GCA_031422955.1 Acidimicrobiia bacterium | reverse complement strand
AAGCACCACACCGCGAGTTAACGTCAGGGACAATGTGCAACTCGATCGTGGTTTCGGCAGCGAAACGTGCCGGTCTCGGCCATGTCCGCCCGCACCAACTGCGACACACCGTCGCGTCAGAGTTGCTCGCTGGTGGCGGTTCGTTGCACGAGATCGGTCTTGCTGACCGTAATGAACGCGACCGTCTCAGGGCATCGGGCGGAACATGTAATTCACCGCGTGAGGAGTGTCGGTAGTTCTGCGGATGTCAGCAAGTCCGCCTCCCCCCTGGAGATATAAACAGTCCTTCGGGTTGTCTCGTTCGCTCCAGCGTTGGCGATCGAACAGTTTCACCGTTTCCGACAGTCCGACACCGCCTCCTACAACTCGCCGCTTTCGACGAGCTCACGTCGGCAGTCTGACGACATCGCACCGGCGTCCCGGCGGCGCGCCGCTCGATCACAACACAACACCTCTCGCTGCACCTCGATGTCACGGGCAGGCGTCGACTATCGGAGGTGACCGACCAGGCTGCGAGCCTGCGCAGCCCTCGGGAGCGGCTCGCCCGGAGTAGCTCAGTCGCAGGCTCGGCCAGGGCGATGGTCGGGGCCGACGGTGTTGCGGGTGGCACGCGCTCTTCACCGCTACGGTGTCGCTCATCGAGCAGGCGGGGAGGAGCTCTTGACGAAGGGGGAACGTTCGCGGTTGCTAGGCGCTGGTCCACGTCGCCGCGCGCGAGCGGACAGCTCGGTGCGCGGGCGGCCTCCGGCGGCGGGCAGTCACCGTGTCGACTCTGCACGAGCGTGGTTGATCGCGGCTGCAGCGGTGGTAGCCAACGCTGCTTGTTGGGGGACGATGAACAGCTTCGGCGCCTTCCTTGATCCCATGACCGACGAGTTTGACGCCAGCCTCGGAGCGACCGCTCTGATCTACGCATTGCCGTCATTTATCTTGTTCATGCTCGGCCTCCTGACGGGCCCGCTCGCTGACCAGTACGGGCCGCGGCCCATGCTCCTCAGCGGTGCGCTGTTGACAGGAGCGGGGCTGTTCATCACGTCGAACGCCCCGAACCTCGCCGTCGCTGTGCTCGCCTATGGCTTAGGGCTGGGGCTCGGCATGGCCTGTTTCCTCGTGCCTATGACCGCCTGCATCGGCGGATGGTTCGTTCGCCGGAGGGCGGTCGCGCAAGGGCTGAGCGCAGCGGGATCTGGGCTCGGCACCTTGCTCGTAGTCCCCTTCGCCCGCTGGCTGATCGATGAGTTCGGCTGGCGCCGCGCCTATGAGGTGCTCGCGCTGTTGTGCGTCGCCGCGCTGCTCATCGCGGCCGCCATCGCGGCTAGACCTCCCAATCGGGTGCCGGCTGGTCGTCCGTCGCTGCAGCGCATGCGCGAGTCGGCCGCGGCCGGGCCATTTCGGGAGCTTTACGTTGCTGGGTTTCTGCTCAGCGCCGCGTTATTCGTGCCGTTCGTGTTCCTCGTCCGATACGCCACCGACCAAGGCATCACCAAGCGCGACGCCGCGTTGCTGCTCAGCATCCTTGGCGCTTCTAATATCGTCTGTCGTCTTGTGGCCACCGGTTTGGCGAGCCGGTTCGGGGCAGTCCGGGTGTACCTGACGTGCTTCGTGGCGCTGCCGGTCGGGCTGTGCCTGTGGCTCGTTGCCGGCGACTCGTACTTGACACTGGCGATCTTCGCGGTCGTGCTCGGGGTGAGCCACGGCGGTTACGTGGCCCTCAGCCCGGAGGTTGCCGCCGAGCTCTTCGGCGTCGCCAACCTTGGCACCGTTCTGGGCGCGCTGTGGACCGGCGCGGGCGTCGCGGGCCTCTTCAGCCCGGTCCTGGCCGGCTTTCTCATCGACGGCGCCGGTTTCACGACCACGATCCTCGCCGCCCTCGCGGTCGCTGCCCTCGCCGTTGTCGCTCAGCGCAGACTCTGGGGAGCTACAGCGCCGAGCAGGTCGCTGAGATCCTAGGGCTCACCTCCGCACCGAATACGTCGGGGCCGCCGACGGGCGGATGCCGGCCAGCCGGTTGCCTGGCAGCCGCAAGTTCCGCTTCCTGCTCGAGGAGATCATCAGCTTCCTCGAGGCTGTGGGAGCCAAGAACTCCGTCGTGGCTGGTCAGGCGGCCTGTCGATACTCGTGAATGAGTCCGTTGCACCGGCTCGTCGCTGTGCCTGGGTGGCCGGCTCGGAACGCTGTCGTTGGCGTCTGGGCCGGCGGCTGCTGGCCGAGCGAGCGATGCGGGCGGTGCTGGTTGTAGTGCTCGAGGTAGTCCACGACGAGCCGGCGGAGCTGTGGCTCGTTCCAGATGATGGTCCGGTCGAGCAGCTCGCGGCGCAAACTGCCGATCCATCGCTCGATGTAGCAATTCGCCACCGGCGTCCGCGGCGGGGTCTTCGCGACGTTGATGCCTTCGGTGTGGAAGATCTCGTCGAAACCGGCGGTGAACTGGCTCGCCCGATCTCGCACCACCATCTTGCAGCCGTTGAACGCTTCGCTGCCGGTGAGGAACAGGTTCCTCGCCGCCTGGGTGGTCCATGGGCCGGTGGGATTGGTGGTGATCCCGGCGAGGGTCACCCTGCGGGTCGGGACATCGATGAAGAACAGCAGATAGAACCGGAGCCGGCTCGATCCCAGTGGCCTTGAGGATGTTCCACACGCTCGACGCTGCGATACCGTGACCGAGCCGGGCGAGCTCCCCGGCAACGCGCCGGTAGCCCTACGTCGGGTTCTCCCGCGCCATGCGAAGGACCAGGGTGCGGATCTCCGTTGGGGTGGAGGACCTGGCAGGCCGTCGGGGTGGCTGTGCCCACCGCCGGGCGACGAGGCGACGATGCCAGCGCAGCAACGTGTCCGGCGTGACCAGCCACCCCTGGCGGCGGACACGCGGAAGCACATGAGCGATAGCAGCCAAAAGCGACCGGTCGCGGTCATTCAGCCTTGGCGGCTTCGCTGTGCGTTGCAGCACGGCGAGCTGATGGCGCAACACGACGATCTCGAGGTCCTTCGAACGACCGGAACGGACGGCGAGCGCCACAAGCGCGAAAAGCAAACGGTAAATCAAACGGCACACCCACCGATTCTGGCGCCGAGAACCCCCAGGTCAACGACCACGATCGGATAAATGGCACCCACAGGGCTTCTTCTCAGCTCCGGATCGCGCTGGGCACCGACATGGGAGCCACGGAATGCGGTCAACTCGAGCCACGTTCCAGAACCAAGGGACTGCCCCGTCCACACGCGCGCTCTTGGTATCGAGGCTGCCGGCTTCAGCACCGTCGTCGCCGTCACCTAGTGGGACGGGGATGCCGCTGGCACCATGCGCAAGAACCAGGCCGAGCGCTTTCCCGAGCTGCGGTCGGTGCAGCAGGCGGACCTGTTTCCGCTGGCCACGCCAGACAAGAGAGGTCTGACAAGCGAGATACTGCAAGCCGGCGGACTATCGAGGCGGGAGCCCCCCGACCTGCTGGTGGGAGGTCCGGGGAGGTGTCCGCGGAGAGCGCGCAAGTGTGGCAACGGCTCGTCTGGGAAACTCGAGACCCGCGTGTCACGGATCGATCCTCGGGCGGCTTGTTCGTATTCGTGGATGAGGCCGTTGCATCCGGCCGTTGCTTTTACCGGGTGGCCAGGTCGGAACGGTATGGTCGGCGTCTGTGACGGCGGTTGTTGGCCGAGCGAGGGGTGTGGGCGGTGTTGGTTGTAATGCTCGAGGTAGTCGACCACGAGCCAGCGGAGCTGTGGCTCGTTCCGGATGATGGTCCGGTCGAGCAGTTCGCGGCGCAGGCTGCTGACCCAACGTTCGAAGTGACAATTCGCCACCGGCGTCCTCGAGTAGGTGACCGATTCGGTCAGGCGCAGCGCCGTGGCACGGTCCCGCCGGCGAACATCCGCCTGCCGCGGCCGAGATCCGGCTGCAGTGGAGTACCGCGTGAAGGGCCGCGTTATTGTACGTCGGGGACGCCTGACAGCCTTGTTGTCGGCAGGATGGAAGGAATCTAATGTCGATCACCGTTGATCCCGAATCGGGACTGAAGATCTTCGAGACCCGCGCAGCCAGTCGAATGGGTGGCGTTCAGGGCCGCGGTTATGCGGTTGTCGAGGACAAGCTGATGCAGATGGCTCCCGAGCCGGCCGGCGCGGCGTTCAACGCAACGGAGCAGGCCAAGTATCGGGAGTTCAAGGAGGCACGCCGGGGTTCTGCGGACTACATGGCCCTGGATGGCGATTTCAGCCGCTATATCGAGGATGTCTACTCCGCAGAGCCCGTTGCGCGCGAGGCGCTGACCGACGAGTGCGAGATCCTCGTGGTCGGGGCCGGCTTCGCCGGGCTCATGCTCTGGTACAAGCTGCGCGAGGCGGGTTTTCAGGACGTCCGGTTCTGCGAGAGGGGCGGTGACGTTGGGGGCACCTGGTACTGGAACCGCTATCCGGGCATCGCGTGCGACGTGGAGTCCTACAGCTACCTGCCGCTGCTGGAGGAGATGGACTACATCCCGACGATGAAGTTCGCGTCGGGCTTCGAGATCTTCGAGTACTGCCAGGCGATGGCAACGAAGTTCGGCTTCTACGAGAAATGCCTGTTCCACACCTCCGTCGAGGACACCCGGTGGGACGACACTTCCCGGCGTTGGACGGTGCGCACGGATCGAGGCGACGCCATGCGGGCCCGCTTCGTCATTTTGGCCAACGGCATCCTCACCACACCGAAACTTGCCCGCATCAACGGTATGGACCGCTTTCAAGGTGAGTCGTTCCACACCTCGCGCTGGAACTATGACGTCGATCTCGCCGGCAAACGGGTCGGCATCATCGGCACCGGCGCCACCGCGGTGCAGGCCATCCCCGAACTCGCCAAGGTGGTCGGGGAGCTCTACGTGTTCCAACGCACGCCGTCCACGATCGACGTCCGGGCGCAACGCGAAACAACCACCGCCGAGATCGAGGAATGGAAGAACGAGCCCGGTTGGGCCCGGGCCCGTCGCCAGCGCTTCGCCGCGATCTCATCGGTGCGCGACGCGGTGAAGGCACCCGATGATTACATGGCAGGACGCGTCGCGGAGTACCGCCATCGGGAGAAGCTCACCACGCGCCTGTCACCCGAAGCGTGGACCCAGAAACTCCTCGACGAGAATTTCGCGGCGATGGAGCAGGTCCGGGCGAGGGTCGACGCCATCGTCGAGGATCCGAAGACGGCCGAGGCGCTCAAGCCGTACTACCCCTACGCATGCAAGCGCCCCACCTTCCACGACGAGTACCTCCCCGCCTTCAACATGGCACATGTGCACCTCGTCGACACCGCCCCGGTCGGCGTCAGCGAGATCAATGAGAACGGGGTCGTACACGAGGGCACCGAATACCCGCTCGACGTGTTGATCTACGCGACGGGTTTTCAATGGATGGCCCCCGCGACCTTTGACATGGTGAAGGGTCGCGACGGTCAAACCCTCAACCAGAAGTGGCTTGCGGAGGGGACCAAGACCTTTCTCGGGCTCCACAGTCGGGGCTTCCCGAACTTTTTCATCGTGTCAGGGCCCCAGGGTGGTGGCGGCAGTTTCAACTTCACCGACGTCATCACGACCCACTCCGACTACATCGCTTGGCTCCTCGCCTCGATGCGCGACGAGGGCCTGGAGGTCGTCGACGTACGTCAAGATTCTGAAGATTCGTATTCGCAGCATTGCGCTCAGGTCGACATCGCTTCAGCGCCGTTGCGTGACTGCATCTCCTATTACAACGGTCACGGTGAAGCGGCGCCGGGCAGCCTCGCGTACTACGGCGGCCGCCAATGGAACAACCTCTGCGAGCAGGCCCAGAAGACCCGGGAACCCTACGTGTTCGACCCGGCGTGACCAAACTAACTGGATAGCTCCCCACTCTGCCCGCCAGCACCCAGCTCGTGTGGATACGAGTTCGTGGCGTTTCACCCTTGCCGAACGGGCCTGAGGCGATCGCCGGGCACCACCGTGAGGTCGAGATCGGGTTGTCGGGCTATCACGAGATCCGCGATCAGCTGTCCTGAAGGTGCCGACAATGCATCGGCTCAGCTCGTTCGTCGTGGGACTTCGATTCCGATGTTTGTGTCACGGACGTTGAGCGCGCCAAACACACGGGTATCCAGAGGGAGTGGCCCGGCCATGGTCCCGGCTACATCCCGGTGAAGTTTGGCTTCCGTTTCTCGGTGAATGCCCGGCGGGCTTCGGTCGCGTCATCAGAGTGATGCATGATCCCGCTGGCGTTCGATGTCATCACCATGGTGTTTTCGATGCTGCTGTCGAGGGCGGCCCGCATGATCTGCTTCGAGACCCATTGCGGGATCGGGGGTCGATTGATGATCTGGTCGCACAGATCGCGTGTGGTCTGTTCGAGCTGATCGTTGGGGACTAGATGGTTGAGCATGCCCCATTGGTAGGCCCGCTCAGCAGTGAGCTCGCCGACGTAGGCGAACTCGAGAGCTCGGCCGAGACCGACCATTTTGGGAAGGTAGTAGCAGCCGCCGTTCTCGATGATCTGACCGGCGTTGTGATAGGAGACGAAGCGGGACGTGTCACAGCCGATCCTGATGTCACAGTGCAGCGCCATATCCATGCCCGAACCCACCGCTGGGCCGTTGATCATGGCGATGGTCGGCTTGCGGATAAGCGAGATGTCACGGTGCAGTTTGGTGAAGGCATGGAGAAAGTACTGACGTGAGCCGTCGGCACCGATCTCACTGGTTCGTGCTCCGGGGATCTTGGGGCCAATTTCCTCCTCGGGGATGTTGTTCTTCAGGTCCGCACCGGCACAGAACGCCCGGCCGACGCCCGTGAGGACGATCACCCGAACGTCGGGATCATCGTCGGCGGCCCGCATGTACTCGCCGACCTTGGCGACAGTGCCGACGGGCTCTGACCGACCGTAGAGAGCGTTCAGCCTCTCGGGCCGGTTGAACTTGATCCACAGAACCCCGTTCTCTTCCTTCTCGTACAACAGGTAGTCGACCAGTTCAGGACCCACGAGACACTCCTCTTCGGCTTGGCGATCTTCTGCGACTTCGTATTCTTCTTGGGCTCGAAGGTCTCGACGCTAGTTCGGCCGCTTCCATAGGGCGATCGCACACCCGGCCCCGCCGAGGGCGAACAAGCTGGCAATGAGGAACGGGATGGCGAACGATCCTGTCGATTCGGCCATGACCCCGGCGAACGGTGGCCCCAGAACCTGGGCCAGACCAAAAACCAAGGTCAGCAAACCAAAGGCGGCCCCAAAGGCACGGCCGTCGAGGTTGTCGGCAACGATGCCGGCGATTGATGTTGGCGTTCCGGCGACGCAAAGACCGAACGAGAAAGCAGCCGCCACCACCAGCGCCGGCTGGCCCGTGAGAGTGAGCAACGGGGAAGCGGCCAGAAGGAGAAAGCCAACCAGCATCATCCGGGGTCGGCCGTAACGGTCGGAAAGACGTCCGAAGGCGATGCCGCCAAGGGCGCTGTTGATCCCGACAATGGTGAAGATGTAGGCCGACGCCGAGGCCGACCACCCGGTCTCCCGAAGTTGGGCTACCAGGAAGTAGAAGTACAGCGAGTACGAGACGCCGAAGACGGCGAAGGCCGCAACCAGCAAGCGCCATCCGGGAACCGATCGCAAAACCGAAAGCTCGACTCGTGCCGCGCCGGTGCCGGTGCGCGGCAGCCGAACAATGGTCAGCACTCCGAGCAGCACGACGGCGGCTACCAGGGCCTCGATCACGTAGACCGGCCGCCACGCCCCCTCGTCATCGGCCAACCAGCGAACGAGATTCGTCAACGGCCCGGCCACCACGATGCCGAGGCCAATGCCCGAGCCGACAAGGCCGATAGCCAAGCCGCTTCGCTCGGGGCCAACCGCGGTTGCAGCAATGCCCGGCGCCGGTACCCACACCCCGGCACCACCTAGCCCTGCGATGAAGAGGGCCACCGCCAACATGGCGAATCCGGGAGCGACGGCCAACAGGCCAAGACCGATCGCCGAAAAGGAGAGGCCCCACTTCACCAGCGAGATCGGCTCGACCCGAGTCGAGGCAATCGACACCGCAGCGGTGCCGAGCAGGTACGCGACCAGGCTGGTGGTGCCGAGCAGACCGGCCCTGGTGTAGCTCTGCAAAACGTCGTCGTTGATGGCGTCCAGCAACACCGGATAGGTGAACCGGCCGAACCCCTGGGCCACCATCGAGGCCGCGGTCACGAAAACGAGTGAGACAACCGCTCGCCCGCTCAGGCGGGCAGCCTGTGGCTGTAGAACGGTGGCGGGTCGAGTCATGCCGGTGACTGGTGCCAAACATCGGCGGTCGTGGCCGGCTGAGGCGGGCCTGGTGGGGTGGGCGCCGGTGGACGTGGCTCGGAGGTCGACACCGGAGCTCCAAAGCCGAGGACATCCCGGGTCACGGAATGATCGCCGGGCGCGTCGCGGGGGTCAGTTGGAGTAGTCGGTGCTGGTGGTTAGCTGTCGCCATGTGTCCAGTTCGGCACGTTGCGCCTCGAGGACGCCGGTGAAGCCGGTGAGCGCGTCGGTGCCGAGCAGCAGGAGCGCCGGCGGCTCGGCCGATTCGACCGCGGTGATGATCCCCTGGGCGGCTTTGTCGGGGTCGCCGGGCTGGTTGCCGTGCGAGGTGTCGTGCTCCTTGCGCCGCTGGCCGGCGGTCTGGGCGTAGTCGTCGATGGCCGTGGCGGACTGGGTGAGCGACCGCCCAGCGAAGTCGGTGCGGAAGCCGCCTGGCTCGACCGCGATGACGGCAATGCCGAGTGGCTGCAGCTCTTTTCTCAACGAGCCGGACAGACCTTCGAGGGCGGCCTTGCTGGCGGAGTAGTAGCCGGAGCCGGGCGGGCAGATCCGGGCGCCGATCGAGGAGATATTGACGATGGCGCCGCGTCGACGGGCGCGCATGCCGGGCAGCACCGCCTTGATGAGGGCGACCGGGCCGAAGAAGTTCGTGGCGAATAGTTGCTGTACGTCGGCGTCGTCGCCTTCTTCGACCGCGGCCCGGTAGCCGTAGCCGGCGTTGTTGACCAGCACGTCCACGCCGCCGAACTGCGCCTCGGCCTGCCGCACCGCTGCGGTGACCTGGGCTGGGTCGGTCACGTCCAGGGCCAGCGCGAGGGCGGTGTCCGGGCTCGCCTTAGCCAGGTCCTCCACTCTGGCGGCGTCGCGGGCGGTCACGACCGCGTTGTCGCCGCGAGCGAGGACGGCCTCGGCGAGGGCGCGGCCCAGGCCCGTGGAGCAGCCGGTGATGAACCAGGTGGTCATGGGTACCTCTCTCGGTGTCGCGTCAGGGCGCATGAGACCCTGACGGCCTCGTAGCTGGTCAGGGCACGGTACCCCCGTTCGTGACCTGGTGCTTGCTGGAGGGCGTTGTCTCTGCCGAACCTCGACCTCCTTCTGCCGAAGACCCCAGGCGACCTCTACATCGAATGAGGCGAACGTCATCCCGCCGACGTCGCGCGAGTCGTCGGGACGGTGAGCTTTCTGTTCACGGACGTCGAGGGTTCGACGGTGTTGTGGGAGCGCATTCCGCAGGCGATGCGGGTGGCCTTGCTGCGCCTGGTCTATCCCACGAGTTCGCTGCATTCGGTCCACCGGCGGCCATGGTTGGCAACCTTCCCGGTCTCGCCGCGGGAGAGGAGACCGGGGTGACGACGGTTTCTGAACGAATCCGCCAGCATCGTTTGGCCTCCGGCCCGCAGGCGAGGCCGAGTCTGAGCCGGGCCGTTCGGGCTTATGGGAGTCTCCGCGCGCACGGTGGCTCGATCCCGGACGACGTCATCGTTGACCAGGTGCTAAAGGCATGTCTCGGTTTTCTGAATCATCGTGGTGGTCATGTTGTCGTGGGTGTAGCGGACGACGGGGATGTCATCGGCATCGATCGCGATGTCAAGATGTGCGGGTCCGTAGACAAGCTCCGGTCCAAGATCGGAAACCCTGGGATCGACTTGATATCCGTGACGACTCCGCGTTGTGCGAAAAGCCAGTGATGATTCTCCACGACATCGACCCACACCTTCAGCACCCACAACCGCCGGACCAACGGCTCGTCGATGGTGCGATTGGCGAACTGGTGAAGGTCGTACAGGTCTCGGCCGAGCGAGACTCTTCTGTAGCGGGCGAGTTTCTCGGCGCAGGCCTCGGCCTCGGCCACAACTGGAAGTACCGGCAGGGCGAAGCCGTACTGCTTGTGGATCGGTAGTGGGATGAACGCCACCGTTCGTGTTTCGGTCCGTGTCGTTCGTGTTTCGGTCCGTACCGTTCGTGGTTCGCCTTGTGCTGGCTCGTGTTGGATTGCTGCTGGCCAGCGGCGACCGTCGCGATGCGGAGATTCTCGCTCTGCGTCATCAGCTTCTGGTGTTGCAGCGCCAAGTGCCAAAGCCGATCTTCGATGACAGTCGAATCTTGCCAGCCCGATGCGCTTAGCAGGGGTATGACGACAGCATCCCGCCGACAGCGCCGACCCTGCCTCAGCCCCCGTCACCAGGGCTGACGGTGTCTACCGGCTTTGGCGCCAGGTTAGGCGCCAATACGACAGCGATAGCCCAAATCTCGTGGCTCGGACCTCCCTGAGCTGGAGGTGTGTGGTTCGCCCCCTGGGATTCGAACCCAGAACCTGCGGATTAAGAGTCCCGAATGGACTGTCCATACCGTGCGGTCTAGTGGGTTTCCTTGGGGTTCTGTACAGATGCTCGTCCGGCTGGCGCAGTCCTGTGTGCCCCAGTCCGTGGAGTTTGGCGCCAAGTTAGGCGCCAAGACCTGGGCGACAGTTCGCAGGTCGGTGTGGTGGGCTTGTGCAGCGGTTGCACGTGAGGCGGCCGTGGGGCGAGGAGGATGGCTGGGTCCGAGGCGGTGTTCGGGCTTCGCGCCTGGGACGCCTGCGGGCAGGTGCGCGGGCGCCGCTCCTCCGACCTCCGCAGATATATCGGAGCGGCCCGGTATATACTGGTTGGGTGAGTAAGCATCTGATCGATGTCGATGACGACGCGCTCGGCGCGGCTCGTGCCGAGTTGGGTACGTCCACGATCAAGGACACGGTGAACGAGGCGTTGCGGCGGGCGACGAGTGCGCGTGCGCAGCGCATCCGGAAGGCGCTTGACTTGCTGGCCGCTGCGGATGTGGGGGACCGGGAGGACGCGTGGCGTTGAGCCACCTGGTTGACACCAGTGTGTTGACCCGGCTGTCCCGGCCCGCTGTTCGTGATGTGGTCGAGCCGATGGCGTTGGCTGGGCGGCTGGGCAGGCCTGCAATCTGTGACCTTGAGGTCGGTTACGCCGCCCGTAACGCGGAGGAATGGGACAGTCTCCTCGGCGCCTTGAACGCGTTCGAGCCGGTTGAGACCAGCGCCGCGCATGTGAACCGGGCGTTGCAGGTGCAGCGACTGCTCGCGGCACGAAGCCAACGCGGCCGCAAGCTACCCGATCTGCTAGTGGCCGCCGCAGCCGAAGCGTTGCATCTTTCGGTGCTCCACTACGACATCGACTTCGAACACATCAGCGCCGTCACCGGTCAAGCCCACCAATGGGTGCTACCGGCCGGCACCGTCGATTAGTTTAGTTAGTTAGTCATATCAGCTGGATTCGCGTTAGCTTGCCGCGGCAAGTAGGCACCAGTTGCAAGGCGTTTCATTCCAGGTTCACGCTCTCTCCAATGAGGGCGGTGAGATCCTCAGGGTTGTTTGTCAACACGATCGTGAGCGTGCCGGAAACGCGTCTGGGCTGGTCAGGGGCTGCCCACGGATAGCGTGCTCGGTCGTGTTTCGGTCGCTGCCGTTCGTTGTTCGTCTCGTCGTGGCTCGTGTCGGTTTGCTGTTGGCGAGCGGTGATCGTCGCGATGCAGAGATACTCGCCTTGCGTCACCAGCTGCTGGTGCTGCAGCGGCAAGTGCCTCGTCCAGCCTTCGATGGCCGGGACTGTGCGGTGCTGGGCGTGCTGTCTCAGGTGTTCGATCGCGACCGTCTCGGGCAGGTGTTCCTGATCGTGCAGCCGGCAACGGTGCTGGGATGGCACCGCCGGCTCGTCGCTCGTCACTGGACCCAACCCGCCCGCCGCTCGCCAGGGCGACCGCGGACAGCCCGAGAGGTTCGCCGATTGGTCTTGCGTCTCGACAGCGAGAATCCGACCTGGGGCTACCGGCGTATCCACGGCGAGCTTCATCGTCTCGGCCACAAGATCGCGGCTTCCACCGTGTGGAAGATCCTGCGCGACGCCGGCCGTGAGCGGACACCAGCGCGGTCGGGCCCGTCGTGGTCGGAGTTCATTCGTTCGCAGGCGAAAGCGGTGCCGCGACCGATTTCTTCACCGTGGATACCGTGTTGCTGCGCCGGTTCTACGTTCTGTTCTTCATCGAGGTGGACAGCAGGATCGCGCACCTCGCGGGGATCACCACCAACCCGAGCGGACCGTGGAGGACCCAGCAGGCGAGGAAAATGTTCATGCGTCTCGATCGGACGGTGAGGTTCGTGACGTGATTCATGATGGCCAGCACCGCCGACAACGCGACGCAATCGCCTCCGTAGTGCGGGCGGAGCCTAGGAACTTGACGTCGTCCTACGCGCTATTGTTCGAGGCGATCCCGCCAGCGGCTCGACCAGGGGTGTGCCCAGCCTCGTCTCCGACCGCGGCCGGGGTGGCGCGACGACAAGGGGACGAGAGCACATGGCGACCAAGCAGACCGCGAACCAGACCAGCGGCCAGACCAGCGGCGACGATCTCGATGCCGAGGTGATCGTGATCGGTGCTGGGGTTTCCGGCATCCATCAGCTGCATCTGCTGCGGGAGGCCGGATTCGATGTGAAGCTAATCGAAGCCGGCACCAACGTGGGCGGCACCTGGTACTGGAACCGTTATCCCGGTGCTCGCTTCGATTCGGAGTCCTACTCCTACGGGTACTTTTTCTCGCCGGAGCTGCTTGCCGAATGGAACTGGTCGGAGCATTTCGCGCCGGCCTACGAGACCGAGGCCTACCTCAACTTCGCCACGGACCGGCTGGGCCTGCGTGACCTGATGCGCTTCCGCACCCGCGTCGCGAGCGCCACCTTCGACGAGGCCGCCGCCACCTGGACGCTGCTCACCGAGGACGGCGAGCAGCTGCGCTCCCGCTTCGTGGTGTCCGCCACGGGCGTGTTGTCGGTCCCGTTCTGGCCGGCCATTCCCGGTCGTGACCGCTACCAGGGTGACGCATTCCACACCGGCCAATGGCCCAAGGAGCCGGTGGATTTCAAGAACAAAAAGGTGGCGGTCATCGGCACCGGCGCCAGCGCGGTGCAGCTTATCCCCGAGGTGGCCAAGGAGGTGGGCGAGCTGGTCGTGTACCAGCGCACCCCGAACTGGAACTCGCCACTGAACAACGGGCCCATCACCGATGAGGAACAGGCCGAGCTCAAGGCCACCTACGTTCAGATCCACGAAGCCTGCATGAGCACCTTCGGCGGGTTCGTCCATCTCGCCTCACGCAAGAAGGCGTTCGACGAATCCCGCGATGAGCGGCTGGCGCTATACGAGAAGTTGTACCACCAAAAGGGCTTCGCGAAGCTGCTCAGCAATTATCGCGATCTGATGATCAATCCCGAGGTGAATACCGAGTTTTCCGAGTTCCTGGCCGACAAGATCCGCGGCCGAGTGCACGACAAGGCGCTGGCCGAGAAGCTCATCCCTACCGACCACGGTTTCGGCATGCGCCGCCCGCCGATGGAAACGTTCTACTTCGAGGCCTTCAACCAGCCCAACGTGAGGCTGATCGACCTGAACGAGACGCCGATCACCTCCATCACCGAGGCCGGTATCGAAACCGCTGCCGGCGAGGAAACCTTCGACATCATCGTATGGGCCACCGGCTTCGACGGGTTCACCGGGGCCCTCACCCGTATCAACCCCATCGGCGAAGACGGCGTCGCGCTGCGAGAGCGCTGGGCCGACGGTGTGGTCACCTTCCTCGCCGTGGGGGTCCCCGGGATGCCGAACTTCTTCACGGCCGGCGGTCCCCACATGATCGGCGCCAACTTCCCTCGGGCCACCGAGGTGCTGGTGGATTTCATCACCGCCATCCTGCAGCACGCCCGGGACAACGGCCTCACCTACGTCGCCGCCGACCCTGAAGCATCCGCCGGCTGGACCGAGGAGGTTCATGAGGCCGGCAAGATCGCGCTCATCGCCGAACACACCTGGTTCCGGGGCACGAACATCCCGGGTAAGAAGGCCGAGACCCTGCAGTACACCGGCAACCTGTCGCGTTTCCGTGCTCGCCTCGACGACATGGTCGAGCAGGGCTTCCCCGGCTTCACCTTCAGCACCCGAGTGCCGGTCTGACCCAGACCACCGCGAGCCGCATCTCCACCCGAGCAGAGCGTTGCTTGGTTACATCGCCCGTAGAAGCGGATCGATCCCGTGAGGTCGAACATCGCTTCGAGCGGTGCTTCGCCGAGCGGCGTTATCAGCCGTTGCTCGGAGATGGACTTGATGTCCTCGCACTTGGCGTAGCTGACCTCGTGAAGCCCTGAAACCGTGGGGTTGAGTTCAATGTGAGAAGGAGGCCACACCGCGCGGTGGTGCACGGGATCACGATCACGATGCCTGCTCGACTGTCGTTGAGAGCGTCGGCGAAAATGACCACCGCTGAACGACACCCGAGATTGCTCCTGTCCCACCGGCTCACTGAAATCGACCAGCCACACGTCGCCGGGACGGGCGCTCACCGGGAGATCAGCAGTGAACCCGACTCGATCATGTGTTCAATGTTGAGCTCGTTCCACTCACTGGCATCATCTCGAAGGAGCGACCGCAGCCGAATTGGTCGCCTACCTCCGCAAAAGCACTCAACTCATCGTGACTGGATGGCCAGCTCGGGACGGCTTCGCCGGTGTCTGTGAGGGCGGCTGCTGGCCGAGAGAGTGCTCGTTGTAATGGTTCAGGTAGTGCACGACGAGCCGGCGGAGCTGATTCTCGTTTCAGATGATGGTCCGGTCGAGCAGTTCGCGGCGCAGGCTGCCGATCCAACGTTCGATGTAGCAATTCGCCACGGGCGTCCGCAGCAGGGTCTTCGCAACTCGGATCTTCTTCGGTGTGGGAGATCTAGTCGAAGGTCGCGACGAACTGTCCTGCCCGGTCACGCACCGGCATCTTGCAGGGGACCGACGCCCCTGTTCGCACCGATGATCTCGCCCCGTAGATTTAGCTCATCTCATCCCTTCGTTCACCGGAGCCGGGACGGTGGTCGGAGCCTGGACGGTGGCTGATTGGTAGGGTTCGGCCCCGATTCCGAGGATGGAGGCAGGACACATGGGTCAGCTGGACGGCAAGGTGGCGCTCATCACCGGTGGGGCCAGCGGTATCGGCGCCGCCACGGTGCGTCTGTTCGTGAGCGAGGGCGCCAAGGTCATGATCGCGGACCTGCAGGAGGACGTTGCGGGGCAGTTGGCTGCGGAGTTGGGTGAGGCGGTGGACTACCGGCGGGTCAACGTGGCCAAGGAAGAGGACATCGAAGGCGTGATCGCAGACACCGTGGCCCGCTGGGGTCGCCTGGATGTGCTGTACAACAATGCCGGGTTCGGCGGGGCCATGGGACCGCTCAAAGACACCCCCACCGACGAGTACGACCTGACCATGGACGTGCTGCTCAAGAGCGTGTTCCTGGGCATGAAACACGCCTCGCCGATCATGATGGAGCAACGCTCCGGTTCCATCATCTCCACCGCCTCGGTCTGCGGGTTGGACGCCGGCATCGGCCCCCACATCTACACCGTGGCCAAGGCTGGGGTGGTCATGCTGACCCGTTCGGCGGCGTTGGAGCTGGCCGAATACGACGTTCGGGTCAATGCCATCTGCCCCGGGCTCATCGCCACCCCGTTGGCCGCGGGGGCGCCATTGGGCCGTGACGTGGCCCGTTCCGGTCAGCGGGTGGACAAGTTGCGGGGTTTCAACACCGGGGCCCAACCCATCTCACGGTCCGGGGAAGCGGCCGATGTGGCCAACGTGGCGCTGTTCCTGGCCAGTGACGCCTCGGCCTGGATGACCGGCACTGCCCAGGTCATCGACGGCGGGCTGACGCTGGGCAAGCCGTGGCGGGAGCTGAGCTCGTTCATCACCGACCATCGCCCGATTCGCCTGTACAAGCCCGCCGACTGACCCGCCGACTGACGCTCACACGTCGGCGTGGTACAACGCGCCGATGTCCTCCAGGTGGGCCGCGTCCTGCGCGCTCAAGCCCAGCACGTCTGCCAGCACCGCGGCGTTGTGCTCGCCCAGCAGCGGCGCCAGCAGGTCCGGCAGGTCCGGCTGGGCCGAGAAGTTGAACGGGTAACCGGGGATCAGCACGTCGCCCACGATGGGATCGGGGACCCGTCGCACCATCTTGCGGGCGACGTAGTGGGGATGGTTGATGGCGTCCACGGGGTCCAGGCAGGGGGCGATGGGGATGCGATGAGCCAAGCAGGCCGCCAGCGCGGCGTCGTTGTCAGCGAAGGTCAGCAGCCACTCCTGGATCTGTGGGACCAACTCGGCTTGGTTCGCAGCCCGGGCGTCTGCGGGGTTGAAGCGGGGGTCCTCGCCAAGATCGGGGCGGCCCATGGCCCTGACCAGGTACGGCCACTGGCGGTCCAGACACATCAGGATGCACCAACCCGTGGGCAACTTATAGATCCCAACGGGGCACACCAGCGGATGGTGCTGACCCATGCGGTTGGGCCGGTAGGTGCCTCCGGACAGGTCGTACTGGGCAATGACCTCGGACATGTGGAACATCACGTCCACCATGGCGATGTCGATGTGCTGGCCCTCACCGGTGCGTTCCCGATGCAACAGCGCGTAACCCAGGGCGGCGAACCCGTGCACCGCGGCCGAGCTGTCAGCGATGGCGAAACCCACCGCTGAGGGCGGGCGCTCGGGGTCCCCGGTCATGTGCATCATCCCCGAGAAGGCCTGGGCGATACCGTCAAAACCCGGTCGATCCGCCCAAGGTCCGGTGCGCCCGAAGGCGGACACGGACACCATGATGATCTTGGGGTTGAGCTCCCGCAGGCCTGGATAGTCCAGACCCCGTTTCTCCATTACGCCGTGGCCGAAGTTCTCCACCACAACATCGCAATGCGGTACCAGATCCTTGATGAGCTGCAACCCCTCCGGGGTGTCCCAATCCACGCACAGGCTGCGCTTGCCCCGGTTCATCTGGATGAAGAAGCTGCTGCGGCCGTCTTTCACGAAGGGCAGCACCCGGCCGGGGTCGCCCATGGGGGCCAGTTCCACCTTGATGATGTCGGGGCCCAGTTCGGCCAGCATCCGGGTCACCCCGGCCCCGGCCAGGTACTGGGACAAATCCAGCACCCGGTACCCCGCCAACATCGGGCTGCTGGACCCATCGTTACCCATGTCGTTCCCCCGAGATGGTTGTCCGATCGGCTGACCGGCGGCGCCGCCCGGCCGTGTGGCGCGGCGACCCCGCCGGACAGCGTGACACGCCAGTCGCTGCGGCGCCCGACAAGTTGTTCGTGAGCCACGGCCGGACCAGTTCCCGGGTTGCCCGGCGCGCCCGTGCCTTCGTCGCGCCAGCGAGATTCCTGCCGGCCTGCAAGGCTGACGCGCCGATTCGACGTCGATTCGGCCAGCGCGCCGGCCAGCACGGTCGAACAGATTCGGGGGAGAGCCATGAGTGAGGGTGCCAACCGCATCGAGTTCGAGGTGCTGCGGGGGTGGGAGCAGCTGCCGGAGGGGTGGTCCTTCGTGGAGGTGGCGGGGGTGGCCACCGATTCGCAGGACCGGGTGTACTGCTTCAATCGGGGTGAGCACCGGGTGATGGTGTTCGACCGTGACGGCCAATTCCTCAGTGCGTGGGGCGAAGGGATTTTCACCAACGCCCACGGCATCTACATCGGCCCTGACGACACCGTCTACTGCGCCGACAACATGGATCACACTGTGCGTATTTTCCGTCCCGACGGCACGTTGCTGCGCACCTTGGGTCAGGCCGGGGTGGCGTCGGACACCGGGTTCGTGGCCTGGACCAAACCGGTGGAACGCGCCGCCGGACCCTTCAACATGGTCACCAACACCGCACCGGGCCCCGACGGGCGGTTGTACGTGGCGGACGGGTACGGCAACGCCCGGGTGCACGTGTTCAGCGGTGACGGCGCGCACTTGTTCTCCTGGGGTGAGCCCGGCAACGGACCGGGCCAATTCCGCCTACCGCACGGTATCGCCGTTGATCGAAGGGGCACGGTGTACGTCGCTGATCGGGAGAACTCCCGTATCCAACTCTTCGACAGCGAAGGAACATACCTATCAGAATGGACCCACGTGCTGCGACCGGACGACGTGTACATCGATGCCGAGGAGAACCTGTACGTGGCCGAGTTGGGTTTCCGGGCCGGTCGCATGCCGCGCGGTATGATGGCGGAGCACCCCGCTGAGGCTCCTCCCGGCCACCGACCATACGCCCGGGTATCGGTGCTGACCCTCGACGGTGAGGTGCAGGCCCGCTTCGGAGGCGAGGAACCCTGTGCCCCCGGCAGTTTCTTCGCTCCCCACGGCATCTGGGCTGACTCCCGGGGTGATCTCTACGTTGGCGAGGTGGGCATGTCGGCCGGCGGCCGGGCCGGACTCATCCCCATGGACTGCCACGCCCTGCAGAAGTTCGTGCGCCTCCGGGGCTGAGCGGGCTGCACGTCAACCAGGTTCACCGCTCAACAATCTTCTAGTAGGAGTCATTGCGGAGGATCTTGTCGCCTCGGAACTCGCGGCGGCCCGGCCGCGCGTCGCGGCCGTCGTGGGGGAACGGTGCGTTACGGTTCGGGTCGTGGTCATGTCGGTGTTCTGGTTTTCTGACATCGAGGGCTCGACCCGGTTGTGGGCGAGCCATCCTGATCAGACCGGCAATTGGCTCGCCAAGTGGATGGTTTCCTGCTCGGTGAACGCCCGTAGGGTCTGCACCCGGACCCGACCATTGGCGGCGTTGACCAAGGAGAGCTTGGCCGCGGTCTCGTTGTCGGGTGCAGTAACGATGGCGACGGCGTCGTAGGGGCCCATGGTCAGGTAGAACGCGTCGAGGGTGGCGCCCAGTTCGGTTGCCCCGGCCCGGGCGTGGGCCAGTCGATCACCGATGGCCTTGAAGTGCTGGATACCGGCGTCGGTATAGGTGATCAGCATCACGTAGGTCGCCACTTGGCCGCTCCTCGTCGAGGTCCACTGTTGGGACCTGACGTCAGTGCGTGCCATGGGGGCGCCCGCCACGGCTGTGTGTTGATGGGGCTTGGGTCCGGGAGGCACCGTATCCTCGAACTGGATGATCAAGACCGCGCCGCGCTGGGCGCTACTGCGTGAGACCCTGCAGGCGCAGCGACGCAACCTGATCATCGGGACCGTCATCGGCCTGGCGTGGATGTTGGGCAAGATCTCGGTACCGATCCTGGTCCGCTACGGCATCGATAGAGGTATCGGCGCCGACGACCGGTTGTGGCTGTGGGCCGGGTTGATCGCCGTGGCCGGCACGGTGGCCGGGTCCCTCACCGCCTTTCGTCGCTATTACTCGTTCCGGGAGGCCCGTTGGACGGAGACCCGGCTGCGGGAGCGGTTGTTCAGCCACATGATGGCGCTGCATGTCGGCTACCACGATCGGGCCCAAACCGGTCAGCTGATGAGCCGTTCCTCCAGCGATCTCAACCAAATCCAGATGTTCGTGGTGATGATCCCCATCACGTTGTCCAACCTGGCCATGATCGCCTCGGTGGCGGTCATCCTGGCAATCACCGACCCGCTGCTGGCGGTGGTGGCGTTGGCCACATTGCCGCTGGTCAACGTGGCCGGGCAACGTTTCAGCCATGCCATCCACCCCGCGGTGCTCGCCGTGCAGGCCGAGCAGGCGGAGTTGGCCACCGTGGTCGAAGAAACCGTGGGCGGCATCCGGGTGGTGAAGGGTTTCGGTGCCGAGGCGGTACAGGCGGCCAAGCTGCGCAAAGAGGCGGACGACATCCGCCGGGAATCCATCGGCGCCGCCCGCATCCGGGCCACCTACCTGCCGGGCATTGAACTGCTGCCGCAAATCGGGCTGATCGCCGTGCTCGGGGTGGGCGGGATGCGGGTGATCGAGGGTCAGCTGACCCTCGGGCAATTGGTGCAATTCAACTTCTACGTGGCGTTGCTGGTGTGGCCGTTGCGCATGATCGGCATGACCATTGCCTTCGCCCAGCGCGCCGCCGCCGCCGTGCAACGGGTCAACGAGGTGCTCGACATCGCCCCCGCCATCGCCGACCCTGCCGTGCCGCGCCCATTGCCGGTTGCTGACGCCGCGGCAGTTGATGGCGTCACGGGCGCCGCTGCGCAGGCGGTGGGCGAGGTTTCCTTTGAGGGCGTCCGTTTCGGGTACGACCCCGCCGCCCCGGTGCTCCAGGACTTCGATCTCCGCTTGGCTGCGGGTCAGTCCGTGGCCATTGTGGGCGCCACCGGGTCCGGCAAGTCCACCGTGGCCCGGCTGCTGATCCGCTTCTATGACGTGGACGCCGGCACCATCCGCCTCGATGGGATCGACGTGCGGGATCTGGCCCTGCACGATCTGCGACGCGCCGTGGGCCTGGTGTTTGAGGACACGTTGTTGTTCCACGACACGGTTTCCGCCAACGTCGCCTTTGCTGCGCCGGATGCGGATCGGGTCACCATTGAACGGGCCGCGACCCTGGCCGGCGCCCATGACTTCATCCTCGGCCTGCCCCAGGGTTATGACACGCTGCTCGGCGAGCGGGGTTACTCGTTGTCGGGCGGGCAGCGCCAACGCATCGCCATCGCCCGGGCCATCGTGGCTGATCCCCGGGTCCTGATCCTCGATGACGCCACCTCCGCGGTGGATCCCTCCAAGGAACACGAGATCCGCGCCGCCATGGCCACGGTGATGGATGGTCGCACCACCATCGTCATCGCCCACCGCCCCGGCACCATCGCGTTGGCTGACACCGTGGTGTTGCTCGACGGCGGTCGTGTCGCCGCCCATGACACCCACGAACGGTTGTACTCCACCGAGCCCCGATACCGAGAGGTATTGGCGGCGATGACTACTGAGGACCACCACGACGCCTCCTCCGCCTCGGCTGGGTTCGTGGGGGGTGATTGATCGGTGTGGGCCATGAGCGGGGTCAGCGAGGAGGACCGCCTCGACCCCCAGGCCACCAAGGTGGTGCTGCGCCGGGCGTTGGGTCTGGCCCGGCCGTTTCGGCGCACCATCGCCGGGGCCCTGGGCTTTACCGCCTTGACCACCCTGGGTCTGGTGCTGGGCCCGGTGATTGTGCGCTACGGGGTGGATCACGGCATCGCCCGGGCTGATGGGGCGGTG
>JANPEN010000449.1:0-2411 GCA_031422955.1 Acidimicrobiia bacterium | reverse complement strand
CCTTTGGGCGGGAAGTAGTCCGCCTCCTGGACCTGTTCGGGGGTCAGGGTGGCCACGTCGACCTCGTCGCCGACATCCACGCCGATGAGCGCTGCCGCGGTCTCGTTGACGACGACCTCGTCCGGGCGATCTGGGTCGGGGTTGCGCCCCCGGAGGACTCGACCGCGCTCGATATCCACGCCGAACCGTTCGTCACGGGGGATCCGGATGCCGAGGTCGGCCTCCACGCCATCAACCAACGCGAACACGAGGGTGAACGAGGCCGACACATCGACCATCGGCAGGTGGGCGATCTGGTCGACGATGTCAGGGTCGACCGCACCTACATCGGCCGCCACCTCCGCAGCGTTCGAATCGTCGACGAGCCGTTCAAAGCTGGCACCCGTCCGGCGCGCCCCTGCCACCGCCGTGAGCACGACAGCCCCGGCGAGGCTCGCCAGGAGTGCCAACGCGACGAGCGAGCGGCCTCGTTGGCGCCAATCGGCGCGAACCCACAGAACGACCGCCCTGCCCATCGCTCTATTGGATGCTTTGGACGTCCGGGCTGCAAGGATGCGAACCACCATCCCGTCGGGGGTGGTACCCCCCGATCGACCGGCATCACACGGATCCCTGGATGGCGTCAGGAGATCGTGGCGCTCGCGAGGCTATGCGATGCGCAGGCCGCTGATGGCCCTCGAGATGACGAGCTACTGGATCTGCTCCGTCCCCGGTGATCGAGCTCGGTTCCGGCGATCCACTTCTCTTGCTGCACGGTGGCATCGAGTGCGGCGAGGTGATGTGGGTTCTGGTGATGCGGGAGTTTGCCACCACGGACCTGTCCGGAAACCTCGCAGCGGTTGAGATCGGACATCACCGCTGGGCTGGGGCAGGCGGATCGCGGTCGGCCACGATGCGCTCCACGATCAGCAGCATTGACCGCGGGCCGGCCGCTTCAGCGACGCGGTGCAGGATCCGTGCTGAGGCGGGGACTGGGCCGGGGTGGGCCCCCCAGCCGGCCTACGGGATAGGCGGGTACCCAGGGGTACTCAGGGAGAAACGGCACCGGCCCTGACCTGCGTGTATCCGCTGGCCAGGGCCGATTTCCCAGGGCGCCCTCGGGGCGACTCGAACGCCCGCACACGGCTCCGGAGCCTTTGACGCCTTTGAAGCGAAAGTCCTGGTCACATGCGGTGGAAGTTGGCGCATGCTTGCCTGTTCCCGAGGCGTTCTCGGACTTTTTGACACGGACCGTTCATGAAGCAATTCGTCGAAGTGCGGGTCTGGGATGTGCAGGATCGACGAAGTGATCCGCGCTTCAAACGGCCATGGCTGGTCCGCTGGACCGTCGCCGGTCGAGAGTTCAGCAGGTCGAACCGCACCCGCAGCGAGGCCGACCACTTCCGGTCGCTGCTTCTCGTGGCGGTGTCCCAAGGGGAGCGATTCGATCCGCAGAGCGGACGGCCGCTTAGCTGGCAGCCCTCGGCTGACGATGCGTCGATCCACGCCTGGTCGCGGCGGTGGTTGATGGAACAGTGGCCCGAGTGGCAGCCACGCACCCGGTCCTCCGCCGTGGAGGCTCTTGCCCGGTTCGTGCCCCTTGCAGTCCGCAGCGACGCCGTCGGCCCACCGCCATCGATGCGCGCCTACCTGCAGTCGTCCTTGGTGCCCGGCTACATGATCGACCGGACCGACGAGCGAGAGCGATGGTTGGACCGTTGCGGGCTGACCTTGGGCATGCTCGATCGGGCGACGCTGGCCGGTGTTGACGCCAAACTCGGGCTGGGCGACGCCGGTCAGCTCTTGGCGCCCGCCACCGCCAGTCGGCTGCGCAAGGTGGCTCGGGCGTGCGTCCGACGGGCGGTGGAGCTGGAGATCCTCGATGTCGACCCATGGCCACCGCCCAGCCGGGGTCGTAACCAACGCAAGAGCGTGCGCCCCCGCCGGGCGTTCGACGTTCGGTCTCTGCCCGACCCCGCCACCATGGCCCGGGCGATCGACGCCATCCTCACCCATCAGCCGGCGAGTCGGATGTACCGGGTCATGACGGCGGTTGCCTACTACGCCGGGTTGCGGCCCTCAGAGGTCGTGATGCTGCGAACGCGGGCCCTGGTGCTGCCTGACTCCGGGTGGGGTCGGCTCGACGTGCTAGAGGCCGACGTGTCCTTCGATGAGCCGGGCGAACCGAAGACGGGCGAGCGACGGGTGCCCATTCCGCCGGTGCTGGTCGCGATTCTCAATGAGTGGCTCGTTGAGCATGACTTCTCCGACGCTGATCTCCTGTTCCGATCCCGAAACGACCGCCGGCCCAGCAGCTCCAATTGGTGGCGTGCCTGGCAACGGGCGCTGAAGGCCATTGGCCGAGAGCCCCTGCGGGTCTACGACTGCCGTCATGCCGCCGCGACCACGTGGTTGCGGGCTGGCGTGCCGCT
>JANPEN010000448.1:0-20856 GCA_031422955.1 Acidimicrobiia bacterium | reverse complement strand
ACCTCGCTGGAGCGAGTCATGGGATTCCTCCAGCGCAACCACGTCGGCCTCACCCACCCGTGGGCAGGTAGCCGGGTCCTGATGGATACTGCTCGGAGTTGCGCAGCAGATAGGCCGCTCCGTGGGGGCCGTTGATGGCCGCGTTCTCGCCGTGGATGTGTTCCTTCATCCAGCCGAACACCTCGCGGTTTCCGCCCAGGTGGGCCAAGGCGGCGGCCATGGCGACGGCCTCCGCCAGCACGGCATCGCCCGCCGCGGTGCGCTGCACGATGCCCGCCGCTTGCGCCTCTGGGCCGCGCCAACGCCGGGCCAGCATCACCGTCTCGTAGAACGCTGGCATCGGCACCTTGTGGCGGAACAGGGCCAGCTCCGGTTCGGGAATGGCAAGGCCGAGCTCAACCTCGTTGGCGCACAGGAAGCCCCGATCTTCCCGCATGATGCGTTGGTCGTGACACAACGCGATCATCAAACCGGCACCGAAGGCGTGGCCGCCGATGGCGCAGACGGTGGGCACCGCCAAGGTGATCAACCGCCCAAACAGCGCCATGGTCTCTTGGGCGAACACCTTGCGGTCCCCGCCGGGGTGGCTGCCCCGGGCGGCCATCCATTCCAGATCCAAGCCGTTGGAGAAGAACTTTGCGTCCGCCGATGCGGTCACCAGCGCGGCGGGGCCACTTGACGCGGCAACCTCGTCGAGGGCTGCGTCGAAGGCCCGGGTGAAGGTGGTGTTCCAGCGGTTCTCGCCCGCGGCCATGGTCAACACGAACACATCACCCTGGCGTTCGAGTCGAATGGGGTGCTCGCTCATGTCGGTTCCTTCTTGACTCGGGTCATTCGGTCGGGTGGAGCTGACATTGTGGCCCGGTGTGCCTGTCCTTTTCCGACCGGTCAGCAGTTCTACACCGACAACCTGGCCAAGCTGGTCCCGCCGGTTGGCGAGCTCACCCGTTCCGGCTGAACCAGACGGTTCGTCCTCGCGCCCCCTCGGCCCACTACGGTCGGGCGCCATGAAGCCGGGGGGCACAGCGACGAGGGACACATCCTCGGAGGTCACGTCAACAGGAACCCGCTATTACGGCTGGGTGATCGCCTGGACGAGCTTCGGCGTGCTGACCCTGGCCTACGGCGTGCAGTACTGCTTCGGGGTCTTCCTGCCCTTCATCGAGAAGGATCTCGGCCTCAGCCGCCAGGAAACCACGCTGGCCTTCGCAGTCTACGTGTTCGTGTACTCGGCGTTATCGGCGGTGTCGGGTTGGCTGACGGACCGCAAGGGGCCCCGCTTCGTGTTGGTGCTGGGGGCCTGCTTCCTTGGTGTTGGCTACCTGCTCACCTCTCTCGCCCAGACTGGGTTGCAGCTCGTGTTGGCCTTGGGTCTGGTGGCGGCGACAGGGATGAGCGCCGCCTTCGTGCCCTGTAATGCCACCGTGGTCCGTTGGTTCCTGCACCACCGGGGCCGGGCGTTGTCCATCTCCACGAGCGGGTCGAGCTTCGCCGCAGTGGTCGCCCCGCTGGCTATGGGCGGCCTCGTGGACCACTACAGCTGGCGGACGCTCTACGTTGCGGGCGCCGTCGTTGTCTTCGTGGCTTTGCTGGTCGGTTCCCGGCTGATGGCTCGGGACCCCGAGGCCAAGGGCATGTCCGTCGCCGACGAGCTCGGTGGGCGGCCGGCCCCGTTGCAGTCCAGCGCGCTCGATCCGGTCAGCCTCGACGTGGGCGAAGCGGCTCGCACCGTTGATTTCTGGCTGATCGTGGGCGTGTTTCTGTTCACCTGGCTGGTGGTGTTCGTGCCCCTCGTGCATCTTTCCCCCTACGCCAAAGACGCGGGGGCGTCCTCCACCGTGGGCGCCGCCTTGGACAGCGTGATCGGGTTGGGTGGACTTTTCGGGCGGGGGTTGTCGGGCAACGCGTCAGACCGGTTGGGTCGTTTGGCCACCCTCACCGTCACGCTGCTGATGCAAGTGGTGGCCTTTGTCGGTTTCGCTCTGACTGCCTCGCTTCCGGTGCTGTTCCCGGCGGCGGCGCTGTTCGGGATGGGCTACGGCGGTTCCACCGTGCTGTTCCCGGCCCTGGCCGGTGACCGCTTCGGACGGGCCCACGCAGGGGCCATCGTCGGGACGGTGTTCGCCTCGGCGGGCTCCCTCGCCGCCGTAGGCCCGTACGTGGCGGCATGGATTCGCGACTCTACCGACAGCTATCGCTGGGCGTTCCTGCTGGCCGCGTTGGCCAATGCCATGGCGGTGCTGTTCGTGGTGGGCTTGCGAGTATCAGGCCGGCGTCCCGCCGCCGCGGCCATCGCTACGGCCTAACCAATACGTCCACCGTGCCATCGGTAACGCTGGCCCGACTGGCAGCCGGCCGACTTATCGGGCTTCGCCGTGGCGGGGTCGAGCCATGGACTTCCCGATGGTTGAGATGACGATCGAGGATTGGCCTATAGGAAAGGCGTTTGGTGACCCTCAGGGAGCGCTCAGCCGGCGCGGGTGAGCACTGCGTGGGTGACGGCACGGGAGGGCACGAACTCGTTGCATGCGTAGCTGTTGGAGATGCCGGCGACGTTGGCTAGGAGGCGTTCGCCGCCGCCCAGCAGGATGGGCACGATGGCGAGGTGGACCTCGTCGAGCAGGCCGGCGCCGAGGAACTGTTGGATGGTGGCCACACCACCGCCGAGGCGGACATCTTCGCCGTTGGCCGCATCCGTCGCTTGTCGGAGGGCAGCCGCGATCCCCTCGGTCACGAAGTGAAAGGTGGTCCCACCGTTCATGGTGAGTGGGTCTCGTGGGTGGTGGGTCAAGACAAACACGGGATGGCCGAACGGAGGGGTGTCGCCCCACCAACCGGTCCAGGCGTCGTCGGGCCAGGGCCCCCGCACGGGCCCGAACATGTTTCGACCCATGATGGTGGCACCGATGCCGTGCTGGCCGCGCCGCATGAAATCGTTGTCGACGCCCGTCTCTCCTCCTTCGCCGCCGACCATTTCTTGGAATGTTCGTGTGGGAAAGATCCAATTATGGAGGTCCATACCACCCTCGCCCAGCGGGTTGTCCAGGCTCTGCTTGGGTCCGGCGGCATAACCATCGAGCGAAACGGCAACGTTGTGCACGCGAAGCTTGGCCATTTGTGTTGCTCCTTGAGGGTAAAGCTCCTTCAGGGCTTGAAGAGCGAGGGTAGCGTCGGCGAACCGTCGGAATCGCTCACACGAGGCGTAGACCGAGGTACGTGGCGAGCGCTTCATCCATACTCCACAGTTCTTCGAGGCTGAGTCGACCGGCTCGTCGTCCGAGTCGCTGAGCATCGACGGCGCCGAGTTGCTCGATCAGGATCAGCGTCGTCTCGCCCCCAACCTCGACCGGAGGTCGAAACGATGCCGGTCGGGCGCTCCGAGACGTCGGAGCGACGATCACGACAGATCTGGGAAGAAACTCGTCCGCCTGCACCACGACCCCGTAACGAACCCCGTGTTGCTCGTGTCCAACACCCTTCGGGATCTTGAACCGATACACGTCACCCCGTCGCACGCATGGACTCCATGAGGGTGGCGACGGCGAGCATCTCCGCTCGATCCGTCTCGTCCGCCTCCAGTGCGGCCACTTCTTTCACGAGCTCCGCGCTCCGGCGAACTCGGCGGGCTGACTCGATGAGAGACCATCGAATCGCGTCTGAGGTGGACATGCCACATGCATTGAGGACCCGCAGGGCCCGCTCCGATTCATCGTCAAGTCGCACAGAGATCGCAGAGGACATGCACCCAACGTATCACGAAGTGTCATACTTAGGGCGGCGCCCTGGCAGCGCTCGCCCAACCCGCCGGCCCCAGGTCCGCCGAGGCGGAACCCGTAAGGAGAAAGCGGGCTGGACGCCCGTCGTGATCAACTGCTCGTTTGACCGCTCCGAGCACCTCGGGCACGAACTGCCACTCGTGGATCAGGAGCGGCTCGTCCTCCGCCGGTGGATGGCGGAGAGGTGCGTCCGTTGTTACATGAAGTTGCGGGTGTGCAGCGAGGAAAGGGCTTCGGCTTCGCCTGCGGTGAAACCAAGGCGGGCTAGGCGGCCGTGTCTGGAATCGGCCATGTCGTGTTGCAGGGTCTGCACGTGTTTCCAGCCCTTGGCCACCGCGTTCGGGCTGTCCTGGCCGGCAGCCAGCAGGACCAGGGCGTCGAAAACGTCTTCGTTGAGCCCGGCAGTGCCCTGCAGGGCTCGGTGCCGTGCCTCCACGGCCAAGGCCAGGCGGCCCCGCAGCTGAGGCTCGAGCTGGAGATGGGCTTCGAGGTGGGCCATGGCGAAAGCCACATGGCGGGCCTCGTCGTTGCGGGTGAGATGGGCGATCTGGCGGGTCAGCGGGTCTGGCCCGTGGCGCTCCAGGAAGCTGAGCAGCGCCACAAAAGTGCCTTCGCCCATGACGGACAACAGGAAGGCGGCGGTGGCGTAGTCGGGCTCTTCGAGCAGGGTCTGCAGCGAAACTCGTCCGCCGACCGTGGAAAGAGCCATGTCGTGGCCGGTCATCGTGGCCCGCCGGGTGAAAACATCGATGTGGCGGGCCTCATCGGCGATATTGACCGCCAGCACCTGTTGGATCTCGCGAAAGTGTGGATGGACCTGGCCGAGGAAACGGGCGGGAACGACGAGGGCGGCCTCTTCGTTCTCGACCAGGAAGGTCATGACTTGCACCACCGCTGCCTCCACCCGGCCACCATGGCCAATCGGGGCACTCCAGTCGATGGCGGTAGCGGGGTCCCACTGGGCGGCTACGGCCTGCGCGTATAGCGCGGCGGCACGATCCGTCCACAGCTCCGCTCGGTGCTGAAGACGAAACGTTGGGGTTGGCCCTCCTGGTTCGATGGCCGCCCCTCTGGCGGCGAGGCCCCAATCCGCGGCCGGCCGGGACTGCACCGCGTTGGGTTGGGTGGCGTCGGCCGCTCCGGCCCGCTGGGCGCCCACCCACCTAGCCGATGCGGCTGAACCACGGGTCACCACACCCACGGGGCCGATCACCTCCGCACGCGTGGCGTGGTCGGTGGGGCTGCCGTTTCGCCAACGGTGACCTTGTTGCCGACACCAGGTGGCCAGGTGGCCGGCGAGCTCTGGATGGGTACCGTGAACGGCCAAACCTTGGCCGCTGTCGAGGTCCTCCAGGGCCAGCTTTACCAACACGTGCGCACCACCGTCGAGCCCGAGCGGGCCCAGCTCGACGGTGGCCAGCGCGGTTCTCACGTGGGATAGCCCTCGACCAGGATCGAGCCGTCTGCACCATAGAAGCGGAGCCGGTCCACTGCGCTTTCCAGCTGTGCATACCCATTGGTACGGCCGGGGCGCCAGGCCCGCAAGCCTTCCAGCTCCAGGAGGGGCCGCACCAAAGGATCATCGAAGGACATCGACAAAAGCAAACCCACGAAGGTCTGAACCACGTCGTCGTCGATGTCGTCGAGCACGGTCATGGTGCAATGGTCATAGAGCCCGGTCCGGCTCAGGATCCGCACCGCGCCCGGCTCGATGGTCCCCTCCTTGGCGAAGAGCAACTGGTTGCCGTCGATTACGCAGGCGGCGTCGACGCTGCCCTCGATCAACGCCTTGACCGCGTCGCGCTCACCGCCGACGTGGTCGCCGTGTTTGGTGACCATCACGTCGAAACGGCGCACCCTAAAGGCGGTGCCCGGATCGAGTCCGAGCCCGGCCAGATGGGCCAATGGCAGCAGCGTTGCTTGGGGAGAGTCGACTGCGCCGGTGCCGACGGTACGCCCGGCTAGATCCGCCACACTGGAAATGTCACTATCGGACCGCACGAGCACGACAGAGGTGAGGTCCTGATCGGTGTCCCGCATGGCTACTGCTCGGGCCTCTCGGCCGGCGGCGACGGCCAGGCGCCGGGTTCGCACCCAGGCCAGGGGCGAGTCCCAGGTGACGTCCACGTGGCCGGCCAGATGCGCTTCGGCCTGGGCCTCGTAGCTGGAATACAGCTCATAGTCGAAGGCAAACTTATGGGTGGCGAACCAATCTTTGAAGCCTTCCCAGATAGTCACCACCTTGGGGTCATAGGCCACGGCGCCGAGGGTAAAGGGTCGTGTCGTGAGGTTGGAGGAACGCGTGGTGTCTGATGAAGTCATGATGTTCGCCATCTACCCGAACAGCGCCATGCCGCATAACGCCCGGCCGATGAACTCCTGCAGCGCGTCGATCGTGGGTGCCATTACCGCAGAGGCGCGAGCGTCGCGGAAGTGGCGTTCGATGCCAATGTCCTTGCGGAAGGCAGCCCCGCCGCCCACCCGCATGGCGACATCGAGCACATCGAGGGCCGCCTCGCCGGCGACTGCTTTGGACTGCAACATACGCAGCGGTGCGTCGGGGCGGCCCGTCGCCAGGGCGGCGATGGCGTCTTGGACCAAGGTGTCGGCAGCATCGGCCAGGTTCTTCATGCGAGCGACGTGTTGGCGAATGACCGGTTGGTCCGCCAGCGTCTGATCGAGATGCTCGAGTCTGGCCGTGGTGACGTGGGCGAGGACCTTGCTGATCGCTGCGTCCATGAGCCCGAGGCTGCAGGAAGCGTTGAGGATCTGGAACACCGGAAGCACCACACCCAAAGCGATGTCGAGGCCGGCGCCGTCCTGGCCGAGACGGCAGGCGACGGGTATGCGGGCCCCCATGGCAACAACGGGACTGGAGGCGTTGCCTCGTAGGCCGAGACCGTCGAAGGGGGCGGCGACCTTCACGTCGCCCCCAACCCGCCGACTGCGGGTGAGCTGAGCAAGCCGAGCAAGCCCGCCTCGCCGAGGGCGGTTAGCGCGGCGCGGGGAAAGGAACTGGTGCTGTCTACGTCAGCGGCGGCCGGATCGACCACGTTGCTGATGATCTCCTCGAGCACGTCGAGGAAGTTGGGCGCGGTCACGCTCGGACTCCTGGGCATCGACTGATCACGTTGGTCTCCTCGTGATGGGTGGTGAGCGCGAAAGTATGGCATCGGCCATCGACAGCCGCGAATCCACAGCCGCCAATCGACTGTCGGACGGGGAGATGGGGACGGTTTAGAAACACCCCGGGGGGTATATTGAAAGGGGGCGAGGAGATTCGCCCGATTCGGCTGCCGGGCGGCGGCGGGCGGAGGAAGGAATCCATGGAGATCATCACCATTGAAACGCCGGCGCTGGGCGATCGCAGCTACCTGCTGGTAGACGGCTCGGCGGCTGCCGCAGTCGATCCCCAACGCGACATCGATCGGATCGAGGCAATGCTGGCCGAGCGGGGCTTGGACCTCAGCTACGTGTTCGAGACCCATCTACACAACGACTATGTGAGCGGCGGCCTGGAGCTGGCCCGGCGGGCCGGAGCGACCTATGTGCTGGCCGGCGCCGACGATGTCGCCTATGAACATCTCGGTGCTGGCGATGGCGACGAGTTTGCTGTCGGCTCGCTGGTGATCCGAGCGGTGCACACCCCCGGTCACACCCCCAACCATCTGTCCTACGTTGTGCTCGATGGCGGGGAGGCGGTGGCAGCCTTCACTGGTGGGTCCATGTTGTACGGCACGGTCGGGCGTACCGACCTCATAAGCGCGGAGGCAACCGAGGGTCTGACCCGCGCCCAGTTCCAGTCGGTCCGCCGCCTCGCCCAGGAGCTGCCGAATGACGCTGGCGTGCATCCGACCCACGGGTTCGGCAGCTTCTGTTCCTCGGCATCCTCCAGTGGATCCAGTGCCAGCACCATCGGCCACGAACGGCAGTCGAATCTGGCTCTCACCCTTGAAGACGAAGACGCCTTCGTCGAACAGCTCCTGGGCGGGCTCACCGCCTACCCCCGCTACTACGCCCACATGGCGCCCATCAACAGGGCCGGGCCGCCGCCGGTGGACCTGTCCCCGCCGGAGCTGGTCGACCCCGTAGAGATCCGCCGGCGTATCCACGTGGGGGAGTGGGTCGTGGATCTTCGTTCCCGCATCGCCTTCGCCCGGGGCCATCTTGCCGGCACGGTCAATTTCGAGGTGGGCGACTCCTTCGCCACCTATTTGGGATGGACGCTGCGGTGGGCCACGCCGGTAACCCTGGTGGGCGACACCGCCGCGCAGGTAGCGGAGGCGCAGCGTCAGCTGGTGCGCATCGGCATCGACCGCCCGGCCGGCCGCGCCGAGGGCGGTGTCAGCGCCTGGGGTGCAGGCGGAGAATTGCGTTCCTACCCCACGGCAACGTTCGCCGACCTAGCCAACACGCTCGCTCAGGGGCACACCAACATCGTGGTCCTCGACGTACGCCGCGACGATGAGTGGGCTGCGGGCCGAATCGACGTCGCCGTGCACATCCCCCTGCACGAGCTCGAGGTCCGTCTCGATGAGGTTGCGGCCGGCACGGTGTGGGTGCATTGCGCCTCGGGCTATCGGGCCTCGATCGCCGCGTCATTGCTGGACCGGGCCGGCCGTGAGGTCGTCGCCATTGATGACGACTGGGCGCTTGTGGCCCAGTACGACACGCTCTGTCGGTCCGGACAACCATGAGCACCCGGGCGCTGCTGGCCTCTCCGCTTGGCTTCCTCATCGGGGTTTCCCTTGGTGCTCTCGGTGGAGGCGGCTCCATCCTGGCCGTGCCCGTCTTGGTGTTCGTGGCCGGTCAGACCCCTTCGGCGGCCACCACAACGTCGCTGGTGGTGGTGGGTGTCGCCTCCCTCATCGGCGCCTACGGCCATTGGCGCAGCGGACGGGTCCGCGTCGCCCCGGGGTTGGTTTTCGGCCTGGTCGGCATCGGCGGGTCCCTCGCGGGCTCCGCTCTGAACCGGCGCCTCGACGGTGACGTGTTGTTGCTCGCCTTCGCTGGGCTTGTCCTCGTTGCCGCCTGGCGCATCGTCACCGGCTGCCCGAGTTGCACCCGCAGCGGCGAAGCGAGGGTGCTCGCCGAGCAGGCCCAAAGCGGCGGCGTTGCGGCCGCGATCAGTGACCGGGGCTCCACGGGCGGCGGCGGCGAGCTGCCGGCTGGTACCGACGGGGGACAGATTGGTACGCAAGGCTGGACCATGACTCCCGCCCGGGCGGTCAAGATCTTGGCCGTGGGGACCGCCGTTGGGTTTCTGACCGGGCTGTTCGGCGTGGGCGGCGGTTTCGTGATTGTCCCCGCCCTCGCTCTTGTGCTCGGGTTCCCCATGCCAATCGCAGTGGGCACTTCCCTGCTTGTCATCGCGATGAACACTGCGGTCGCCTTCGCCGCCCGGGCCGGCACCGGCCCCATCGACTGGGGCACCACCTTGGCGTTCACCGCCGCCGCCATCGCCGGGGTTGGTGCCGGCAAGCGCGTGGCCGACCGCCTCGACCCCAAGTCGATGCAACGTTCCTTCGCCGTGCTCCTGGTCGCCGTCGCCATCTACACCGGGGCCCGGGCGCTGCTCGCCATCTACTGACCGCCCGCCCGGCAACGTGGTCGTGCGGACCGAGGATGGACGTACGGTCATCGGTGGGTCCCACAGACGGGTACCACTGAGGGTCAGGCCCACTGGGCCCGAACCGGCCACGATCACCTTGTAACCCCCACCCGCTCACGTTTCCTGCCCCTCATCGGTTGCGGCGCTGGCCAACACCGTTGGGGAACTGGTCTGTCGAGACGATCGAAGGGTCATCACCACCAGGATGCCCAGGGTCACGGCCATGCCCGTACCTTGGAGCAGGGTCACCTCCTCGCTCAAGAACAGCGCGGCCAGCCCGGCCGAGGCGACGGGGCTGGCCAAGGCCACGCAGCCACCGAACCAGATGGGCACGTGGCCCAATGCCCAATTCATCAGGTAGTGGCCGGCCCAGCCGGGACCAATGGCCATCATGGCGATCCAGAACCATTCGGTGCGCCCCGGCGGGCCCCAATCCTGGCCCGACAGCAACGCAAAGGGGCTGACCACTACGGCGGCCACCAGGGTGGCACCGGCGGTGAACTCGGCCGCGCTGAGATGCACCCTGGCTGCCTTGGAGGCCATGAAGTACCCCGTCCAGGCGAACAGGGTGGCCAGCGCCCACAGGTCGCCTCTCGCGCTCCATTCGGGTAGGCCGGTGGCGCCGAACACCACCAGCGCCACCCCGCCGATGGCGACGGCGGCCAAGGCGACATCGGGCAGACGGATGCGCTCCTTGAACAGCAGCGGGGCGGCGAACACCAGCAGCACTGGTTGCACGGAGGCAATCACGGTGGTGTTGGCCACCGTGGTCAGCTTCAAGGCGGTGAAGAACAACACCAGATCCAGACCGAAAGCGACACCACCGAGCAGGCAGCGGCGCAACACGGCCAGGCTGAGGCGTCCCCCGATCAGGTAGAGGAAAGCGATGCTCCAAACCACCGCCAGCCAGATCCGGTAGAAGACCATGGGCAGCGGGTCGAGGTCCACCCCCTTGGCGATAACGGCCTGGCCGCCCCAGAACAACAGCGCGGCCACCGCCGCCCCATACCCAAGCGTACGGACCGGAACCGGAGGCGAGGAGGTCGGTCCGCCCGCGGCGGCGGAGGTGGAAGAAGTGGCGGCCATAGACGCGCCAACCTAGACCGCGGCCTCGCTTGGGATCAGCCGGGGAAGCGGGGCGGGCGCCGTTCCTGGAAGGCGGCAACGCCCTCCCGATACTCCTCGGTACCCATGGCATCGTTGATGCGGCGTTTGGAGTCTTCGATGGACTCGCCCACATCGAAGCTGAGGATATCCCGGTAGAGCTGCTGTTTGGTCTGGGCCACCGCGCTGGGGCCCACCTGGGTGGCGATGACTCTGGCGTAGTCGGCCACCGCTTCGAGCAGGGCCTCGCGGCTGTCGTAGACGGCGTTGAACAGCCCTGGCGGCGCTTGGGCGGCGGTGAAGGTGCGCCCGGACAGCAACAGATCAGCCGCCGCTCCCACCCCCACCAGGCGAGGCAGGATCCACGACAGGCCGTACTCGGCCGGCAGCCCCAGCTTGGGCGCCGCGGTGGTGAGCTTGGCTGACGCCGCCCCGAAGCGCATATCGCAGAAACAGGCCAGGGACAACGCCACCCCGGCGCAACCACCGTTGACGGCGGCGATCACCGGGAAGGGCAGTGCCCACTGCCAGGCCAGATCGTGGTCAAAATCGGCCCGGATGCCGTAGCCGGGGTTGGCCGTGCCCTCGCCCAGGCCGGGGTCGTAGTAGCCGCGTTCCACCCCCACATCGAGGGCGTTGGAGTCGGCGCCGACGCTGAAATGGGCGCCGGTGCCGGTGACGATGGCGACGCGCACTGCCGGGTTGGCCTGCAACTGGCTGAAGATCCAGCGGTACTCGCGGTGCAGGTGCCCCGTCCACGCGTTGGCCCGATCCGGGCGATGGAACCATACGGTGGCAACGCCGATATCACTGATCTCATAGCGCGTGTTCTTCAGTTCCATTGCGCCATCATGCCAGCAGGGCTAGCCAAGACGGGCCCGCAGGCGGGGCACGACCCCAATGGCGATGCGTTCGTAGCTCGGGGCGGGCTAGGCCATGGGTTAGGCCAAGCGGGCGACGAGCTGGTTCAGGCACTGCTCGATGCCCGTAAGGCGATCTTCGATGCACTGGGTGCTTGCGGACACCGCCGGCTCGGACTCGGCACAGAGTTCCGCGTAGCAGGAACGGAACAGCCGAATGCTGTCGCGCTCCTCGGACACGTAGCGGCCCAGCAGCTCGCCGGTGCGGATGTCAATGGTGGGATCCGCGAACATGGCCGCGTACTGATCGGGGTTGGCCGGGTCGGCGGGCTTGCCGAACCCGAGCTGTTCGAACTTCTCCCGATCGGTGAGGGTGGTCGATGCGGCGATGGGCATGCGCTCCGCCGTTTTGGATTCCAGGCAGGGTGCTGGCTCGAAACCCAGCTCAGAGATGCGCTTGGCGAAGGCCTTGCCGTGTTCACCCTCCCGCAGGGCGATGGTGGAGATAATCCGGCGCACATCGCTGGAAGGGGTGGCTGCCGCCCAGGCGTTGAGGTAGCACTCGGCGTCGGTCTCGGCATGAGTGATTCGAGAGAGCAGGGCGAGGTAGGACGGTTGGTCAGTCATGGCTGTCAGCATGCCAGCAGGAGATCCCCGTCGCAACCAGGGGCGGATGGCGACCGGGAGAGGCTCAGCGGCGCGGTTCCCGCGCCGCGATCAGTTCCACTTCCAGGAGACCGAACACCGGTGGGGCGGTGACGGTGGTGCGGCAGGGGTAGGGGGCCTGGAAGATCTGGAGGTATTCCTCGTTCCAGGCGGTGAAATCGGCCGGGTCGGCCAGGTAGGCGTTGACCTTCACCACATGGTCGAGGGACAGGCCGATGTCTTCCAAGATGGTGCGATACAGCTCCAGCGTGTGGCGGGTGTGCTCGCGGATGCCACCGGCGATGAGCTCGCCGGTGTTTACGTCCAACGCGGTGAGACCAGACAGGTAGACGGTGTTGTCCACCATGATGGCGGCCGCGTTGCGGATGTTGAGCCGTTCCATGGCCGCGGCCAGGCTGGGGGTGGTGGCGTGCACTCGGATCATGGGGCAGTTCCTGTTCACATCGCGGGATGACCGGCAAGACCACGCAGGTGGGGCGGTCGCCCTGGTGGTAGAAGCGAGCTTCCCATGTTTCGGGCCCGGAGGGGCCGCCACATTGAGCTCGGCCCTTCCGAACGTGCAGGCTAGGCCCATGACCGATGTTGCAGGCAGGGCGGACGCCGGCACCCCAGGGGGGGCCGACCTTCCAGCCGCGGTGGTGGGCAGGCCGGTGATTCCGTCCCGGGCCTGGAAGGCGTTGGCGGTGAGTTCGGCGGGTTCGGTGCTGGTCTCGTTCAACTCGACCGCCACCAACATCGCCTTCGATGATCTCACCGACGCCTTTCCCGCGGCGGGCCAGAGCATCGTCTCGTGGACCTCCTCGGGGTTCTTCATCGGCCTGGCCGGCTTCATGCTGGTCGGCGGGCGGTTGGCGGATCGCACCGGCCGCCGCCGCGTGTTCCGCATCGGGATGATGGGCTTTGTCGTGTCGGCGCTGCTGTCGGCCGTGGCCCCGACCATCTGGTTACTCATCGCCGCCAGGGTCCTGCAAGCGATTTCCGGTGCCTTCGTGCTGCCCGCCTCCCTCGCCATGATCCTGCCCGAGTTCCCCAAGGAACGGCACGGCACCGCAGTGGGAGTGTGGGCCGCCACCTCGCCCATTGCTTCCGCCTTCGCCCCCAGCGCGGCGGCCGCCATGCTGGCCTTCGCCGACTGGCGCTGGTTGTACTTCCTCACCGCGCCGATCGCCGCCATCACCCTGGCGGCGGGGTGGGGTTTGCTGCGGGAATCGAAAGCGGACAGCTCGCCCGGCCGGCTCGATTTCCTTGGTGTCGGGCTCGGTACCGTGGCCATCACCGTGCTGGTCTTCGCGGTGTCCCAGGGGCCGACCTGGGGCTGGACCCACCCCCTGGTGGCAACGTCCATCGTGGCCGCCTTGGTGCTCTTTCCACTCTTCGTGCTGCAATCCCGGCGCCATCCGGCGCCGCTGCTGAACCTCACCCTGTTCACCGAGAAGCCGGTGTGGACGGCGAACCTGGCCAACTTCTTGATCCACGTGGCCGGTATGTCCTCGTGGTTGATGTGGCCGTTGTACATGAGCAGGGTGTGGGGCTGGGACAAATTCACCATCGGCATCGCTCTCACCCCCGGGCCCATTTTCTCTGGCATCACCACCACGGTGGCCGGGCGCCTCTCGGACAAGTACGGCTACACCGTCATGTTGCGCATCGGCTCGGCCATCTTGGTGGCGGGCATGGCGTGGGAGTGGTACGCCATCGGACCCGACGCCAACTACTTCGTGAGCCTTTTCCCGGTGATCGCGGCCATGGGCACCGGCTGGGCCATGGTGTCACCGCAGCTGAACGGGGCGCTGCTCAAACACGTGCACCAGAACTTCTGGGGCGAGGCCAACGCCAGCTTCAACACGGTGCGCAACGTGGCCGCGGCGCTGGGCATCGCGGTGGCGGTGGCGTTGGTTGGTGAGGCCACCGGCGTGGGCGCGGCGAGCGCGTTTGAGCCGTTGTGGGCGTTCTACGTGTTCGCCATGGGGGCAATGGCGTTGGTGGTGTGGTTGTTGTTCCCGACCACGACCTCGGTGTCCTCCACTCAGGAACCGAGGTCGCCGAGGGGATCGGTCTGATAGCCAGAGCCGTCGCGCGGCTCGCCCGCACACGGCTCTGCCTTTCCCCAGCCGGAAACGATCCGGAAACATGGGGCTCCTAGGGTGGTGGTTCGGCCGCAAGCACGCCTGTCTTGCGCGGACCATCTGGAGTGATCGATGAGTGGAAGTTTCGCCCGCCTCGAGGCCATCAACGCGGTGAAACAGTACCGGCCGCCGACCCACTCCTTCTCGGCCACGGAGCGGCCCGGCGAGGTGTTCGGCCAGAACGTGTTCTCCAAGACGGTCATGAAGGGCCGTTTGCCGAAGCTGGTCTTCAAGTCGCTGATGGCCACCATTGAGCATTCCAAGCCGCTCGATCCCACCGTGGCCGACGTGGTCGCCTCGGCCATGAAGGACTGGGCCATCGAACGGGGCGCCACCCACTACGCCCACGTGTTCTTCCCGCTCACCGGGCTGACCGCGGAAAAGCACGACAGCTTCCTCGAGCCCGACGCCAGCGGTGCGTCCATCGCGGAGTTCGCCGGTAAGACGCTGCTGCAGGGTGAGCCGGACGCCTCGAGCTTCCCCAACGGCGGCCTGCGCGACACCTTCGAGGCCAGGGGCTACACCGGTTGGGATGTGACCAGCCCGGCTTACATCTTGGAGAACCCCAACGGCAACACGCTGTGCATCCCCACCGTGTTCGTCTCGTGGACCGGCGAGGCGCTCGATCACAAGACCCCGTTGTTGCGCTCGCAGCAGGCCATGAACACCCATGCGCAGCGGGTACTGATGCTGTTCGGTCACACCGACGCCGACGCGGTGGTCTCCTACGCGGGGGCCGAGCAGGAGTACTTCCTAATCGACCGCAGCTTCTACTACGCCCGCCCCGATCTGCTGTCTTGTGGGCGTACGCTGTTCGGCGCGCACCCGCCCAAGGGCCAGGAGTTCGACGACCATTACTTCGGCGCCATCCCCGAGCGGGTGTTGGGCTTCATGCTCGACGCCGAGCGAGAGATGTTTAAGCTCGGTATCCCCGCCAAGACCCGCCACAACGAGGTCGCCCCCGGCCAATTCGAGATCGCCCCGTTGTTCGAGAAGGCCAACTTGGCGGCGGACCATCAGCAGCTGCTGATGGTGACCCTGCGCCGGGTGGCGCAAAAGCACGGCATGGCGGTGCTGTTCCACGAGAAGCCCTTCGCCGGAGTGAACGGCTCCGGTAAGCACGTGAACTTTTCCGTCGGCAACCTGGCCCAAGGCAACCTGTTGTTGCCCGGCGACACCCCGCACGATAACGCCCAATTCCTGGTGTTCTGCGCAGCCGTGATCCGCGCCGTGCACCGCCACGCCGGGTTGCTGCGGGCGTCGGTGGCGTCCGCCTCCAACGACCATCGCCTGGGTGCGAACGAGGCTCCGCCGGCGATCATGTCGATCTTCTTGGGGGAGCAGTTGGCCGACGTGTTCGAGCAGGTGGCCAAGGGCGGTGCAACCGCGTCGAAGGAGAAGGGCACGCTCATCGTCGGGGTGGACACGATCCCTGACATGCCCGCTGATGCGGGGGACCGTAACCGTACGAGCCCGTTCGCGTTCACCGGCAACCGCTTCGAGTTCCGTGCGCCGGGTTCGTCCCAATCCATCGCCGGACCGATGGTGGTGCTGAACACCATCCTGGCGGAGTCGCTCGATTTCGTGGCAACAGAACTGGAAACCGCAGTGGCGGCGGGGACGGATTTCAACGCGGCCGTGCAGCAGGTGTTGGAGGACATCGTCACCAACCACGGCGCGGCAGTGTTCAACGGCGACGGTTACTCGCCGGAGTGGCAGGAGGAGGCCGCGGCACGGGGCCTGCCGAACCTGCGCACGAGCCTCGATGCGCTCCCACAGCTCGACACTGCTGAGGCCAAGGCGTTGTTCTCAACCTACGGCGTGCTGAGTGAGCGGGAGCTGCAGAGCCGTTACGAGGTGGCTCTGGAGCAGTACCTGCTCAGTGTCAGTGTCGAGGCTCGCAGCACCTTGGAGATGGCGACCACGGTGATTCTTCCCTCTGCCATCCGCTACCAGACCGAGCTGGCCACCAACGCCGCCGCCCTCAAGGCGATCGACTATCCGTTCGATGCCACGTCCCTCGATGAGGTGTGCGAATCGGTTGTCATGCTGCAACAGGCGCTGCTGGCGTTGCGGGCGGCGTTGCAGGCCGACGATGACCCCCAGGGCGGGCATTCAACCTTCGCGGAAGCCAAGCGAGCGGGCGAGGTGCTGTTGCCCGCCACCAAGGCGGTCCGCCAAGCGGCGGACCGCCTTGAAGACGTGGTGGCGGACAACCTCTGGCCCCTGCCGACCTATCAGGAGATGCTCTTCATCCTGTGATGCCGCGCGGCCGGGTCAGGCCCGAATGACCCGGCCGGCGAGGGCGCCCTGGTGCTGGCCGGCCCGCATGAAAACCTCGCCGTTGACCAGGGTCAGGTCATAGCCGGTGGCCTTTTGGATCCAGCGACCGGCGCCGTTGGGGAAGTCATAGACATATTCGGGGGCGCAAAGCTCCAGATTGTCGAAGTCGATGACGTTGATGTCGGCGTATGCCCCTTCCACCAGCCGTCCCCGGTCTTGGAAACCGAACAGGTCTGCCCCTTCGGAGCTGAGCATCTTGATGGCTTCCTCGATGGGCCAGCTACCGCCATCTCGCACCCAGCGGGTGAGGAAATAGGTGGATTGGCTGGCGTCTTGGATCTGGCCGCAGTGGGCGCCGGCGTCCCCGATGCCCAAGATCACGTCGGGATGGTTGATCTTGGCTTCGATGGCGTCGTAGTCGAAGTTGAGGAACGGATAGTTCCATAAGCCGCGAGCATCGCTCTCGATGGCCATGTCCAGGAAGGCCTCCGCCGGGGATACGCCGCGCCGTTGGGCGTGGGCGCTCAACGATTCGGAGGGGTCCGCCTCGTAGTCCACCCGAGTAGCGTCGAGCCGATAGATACCAGTCAGGTCAAGCTTGCTGGGGGTGGCCGTGGCGTCCGCAATCAGCTGGGCCTTGAAGCCAGGTTCGACCAAACGGGCCAGCTTCTCGGGGTAGGTGAGGTTGCGCAGCGCCCGCCAGGCCGTGCTGCAGTTGTCGAACGGCGTGCGGTTGGCCAGGCCGAAAAGCACGCCGATGCCGCGGGTGGTGGTCTGGGGGCGGATGTCGGCGCCGGCCGCGTTGGCCGCGGAAACCAGCTCCAACCAGTACTGCCAACCGTCAGGATCCGAACGACTCTGCACGAAACCAAACGTGACCGGCCGTCCGGTGCGGATGGACAGCTCCCGCATCCAGGCGACCTCGCGTTCCATCACCGAACGGTCTTTCTCCCCGACCAGGCCGTGTAACTGGCGGTCGTTGTCTACCGCGCACTCGAACACACCCCGGCCCAGGCGGCCCATGACCTCGCCGATGGCCAGCAGTTCCTCGGGGGCGGCCCAGGTGCCGGGCACCTCGCGCCCATCGGGGGTCTGGTGCAGGTAGGTGCGCGAGGTGGAGAACCCCAACGCCCCACCGACCAAGGCCTCTTCCACCAGCTCGCACATCTTCACGATGTCCTCCGCGCTGGCGTGGTGTTGGTCGATGGCACGCTCGCCCATGGCCGCGATACGCACTGAGCAATGCCCGACCATGCCGCCCACGTTGATACCCATGGGTAGGCGCGAGTAGCTGTCCAGGTACTCGGTGTAGGTCTCCCAGTCCCAGGCCAGACCGGAAAGTATGGCGTCGGCGGGGATGTCCTCTACCGACTCCATCATCCGGGCCAGGAACTCTCTGTCCTCGGGCTTGCAGGGGGCGAAGGTGACCCCGCAGTTACCCATCACCGCAGTGGTCACACCGTGCCAGCAGGAAACAGTGCCCACTGGATCCCAGGCCAGCTGGGCGTCGAGATGGGTGTGGATGTCCACGAATCCAGGGGTAACCAAGCGGCCGGCCGCGTTGAAGGTTTCCGTTGCCTCCCCGACGCAGTCCCCGATCTCCACCACCCGATCCCCAACGATGCCCACGTCGGCCAATCGGGCCGGCCCGCCCGAACCGTCGATGACCGTACCCCCGCGGATGACGAAGTCGTAGCGCATGGTTCCCCCTAGTTGTTCGTTCGTTTCGAAAGAATATCGGTTTGGGCTATTCGGCGGCGCTGGCCACGATGCCTTTGTCGTGCAACAGGCCGATCTCGTGATCGCTCATGCCCAGCACCTCGGCCAGTACTTGGGCGGTGTGCTCACCCAGGCGGGGCGAGGGCTCTGGGCGTTGGCGGGTCACCTCGCTGAAGGCCAGTGGCGAGCCGGGCACCAGGACCCGGCCGACGCCGGGCTGGTCCACCTTGGTGAACATGGGGTTGGCGCTGGAGCACCGCGGGTCGTCGTTCACCAACTGGGTGAACGTCTGATAGGGGCCCCAACAAACGCCGTGGGCGTCGAAGATCTCGCGCAGCTCGTTCAGGCTGTGGCGGGAAATGAAGGGGGCGATGAAGGCGGCGATGGCATCCCGGGCCTGGAAACGGTCCCCTTCCTGGCGCAGATCCACCCCCAGGGCAGCCTCGATGGCGGGCAGGTGCTCGGTGATGCCGGTGGCGTCGGCCAGGCTCTGCCACTGCTTGAGACTGATGGCCACCACCATCAGTCGACGCCCGTCCTTGGTGGGGAAATCGCGCCCGAAGGCTCCGTAGAGGTCGTTGCCGATCTGGGTGCGGTCGCTGTGGGTGAGCTGCGCCTGGGCCAGGTAACCGAGGTTGGCCACCATGGCGAAGGCCACGTCGGTGAGGGAGACCTTGACCAGTTGGCCTTCGCTGAAACGGGTGCGGTACCGCTCGGCGGCTAAGAGGCCTACCGCGGCGGTCAGACCGGTGGCGGTGTCCCAGGCCGGCAGCACATGGTTGGTGGGCATCATCGAACCGGAGGGCCCGGTGGCGTAGGCGAAACCGGAGGAGGGGTTGACGGTGTAGTCCACCGCGGTGGATTCGTCGGGGTTGCCGATGATGTTGACGTAGATCAAATCGGGGCGGCGGGCTCGAAGGGCCGCGTCGCCGAGCCAGCCGCCTTCGGGAAAGTTGGACAGGAAGATGCCCGCCTCGGGCCCGGGGGCGGTGATCACGTCGGCCACCAACTCGCGGCCCTCGGGGCGGCGTAAGTCGATCTGGATCGATCGTTTGCCTTTGTTCAGCCCAGCCCAGAACAGGCTCACGCCTTCTTCAGTGACGGGCCAGCGGTGATAGTCGAGCCCGCCCCCGATGGCGTCGAAACGGATGACATCGGCCCCCAGCTGGGCCAGGGTCATGCCGCCGAGGGGGGCGGCGACGAAGGCGGAACCTTCAACAATGCGCAGGCCGGACAGAACAGGTGTCACGACGGCTCTCCTCGATCGGGTGGGGAGACCCGGACATTAGCGGGCGAGAACGGGTTCCGGGGCGCACAGGCGGACCGGGCGGTCGAGCAGGGCGCTGGCGGTCAGCAGCGCGGCCATCACCAACCCGGCCATGGCCCAGGCCGGTCCCGGCCCCGCTCCGGCGTAGAGCGGGGCGGCGGTGAAGGCACCCAGCGCGGCGGCGGCCGAACCAGCGGCCTCGCCCAGGCCTTGGGCGGCGGCGGCATCGGCTTTGGGGGCCGCTTCGGCCAGGGCGGCCTGGGTGCCGGGGGACTGCACCGCTTCGAGCAGCCCGTGGGGGATGACCAGGAGGACGACGAGCGGCACCGAGGTGAGGAACCCGTAGGAGGCCATGAGGGGCACGGTGGCCAGCGCCGAGAGCACCGAGGTGAAGCGGGGGCCGAAACGGTCCGACAAGGCGCCGGCCCGACGAGCCACCAACAACATGGGCAGGGCGAAACCGGTGAGGGAAAGTGTCACCACGGTGGTGTTGGCCCCGAGACGGTCGAGATGGGTGGCCCACAGCGGCTCGAATACCCCAATGGAGTAGCGGAAGGAAACCACCACCAGAATGGCGGCCACCACCCGTCGATCCAGGATAAGGCGGCGCATGACGCGCCGCCCGGCCCGGTCTCGGGGTACGTCGGCCGGGTCGGCCTCGGGCATGTCGAGCCGAGCGATGGGTACCAACAAGGCGGCCACGGCCAGGCCCAACACGACGAAGGGCAAGCGGACGTCGGCCAGTTGGGTGAGGGCGCCGGCGATGGGCGGGCCGAACACGAACCCGGCCAGATAAGCGGCGTAGAACGTGCCCAACCGTTCGCCCTGGTTGCCCTCCGCGTTGAGCAGGATGGCTCGGCGGGCCGGCGGCACCAGCATGCCCACCCCGGCCCCCAACAGGGCCCTGGCCGCCACGAACTGCCACAACTCGGTGGCCACCGCGAACCACAGCAAGCCGAAAGCGCAGGCCACCACCCCGGCCCGCAGCACGAGCCGGGCGTAGCCCCTGTCGGCGTAACGGGCCAGGGAGAGCTGGGTGACCAGGGCGGCGGCGAAGGCCGCCCCGGCGATCCAACCCAGGCTGGCGGTGGGTAGCTCGTAGCGCTTCTGTAGCTCGGCCAACAGGGCGAACACCGAGCTGACGCCGGCCATGGTGACCGCCGCCACCAGGTAGAGCACCTTCACCGGGGCAGGCTCGCGCCGAATCGAGTGGCGGTGGGTCCGCTGGGGTCCGCCACCGGGGGAGCGCCGGCGGTCATGGCCAGGACCTGCGGGTAGCGCAGGAGCCACACGGTGGCGCAGAGGGCTCCGGTCAACGCCGAAGCGGTGATGGCGGTGCGGGTCCCGAAGGCCTCGGCCAGCTCGCCCAGGGCAATCATGCCCAGCGGCAACACCCTGATGGCGGTGCTCAGCAGGCCCAGGGCCCGACCCCGCACCTCCAGCG
>JANPEN010000447.1:0-6181 GCA_031422955.1 Acidimicrobiia bacterium | reverse complement strand
GTCGTGCAGGGCCGCTGCCTCATCGGGTGGGGTCAGCTCGATCAGACGACGCACGTCGAGGTCAGCGACGGCGGCGAACATGGCCTCCACGGCCGCTTCGGGCGTTTCGGCGCCCTTGGCTGGGATGCCTTCGCCGAAGGGCGGCCTCGGCAGCCCGGCGTCCTTACGGGCCGCTTCAGCCACCGAGTACCACAGGCTGACATGCCAACCCGAACCATCCTGGATTGTCACCAGCTCGGGTAGGTCGGAGTCCCCGACATCACCCGAGTCTCGGCCGGTGCCGCGAGGCTGCTCACCATCGAAGGCCAGGTCGAGCAGGCTGGCGCCGATGGGCAGGTCGGCCAGGTCGTAGCTCCCGTTCGCAGTGCCGCCGGTGACGGTGACCGCGGCCACTTTGGGCGAGAGATCCTTCACGCGGAAGGTCAGGTCGGTGAACTCCAGGTCGACCCCGGCTACCTTGTTGGGATCGGCCACGCCGCTGAGCATCTCGAGGCGACTGAACTCTTTGACCATGTCCTGAATGAAGGGGACCATGTGTCGGCGCTCGCCCTCGGGCATGGTGTTGAGCACGCCGATGATGTCTTCCGCCGCCGCCGCATCGAAAAAGGCCTGGACCGCCGCCTCGGGGGAAGCGGCGCCCGCGTCGCCGCCACTGAGGCTGGCGTAGGCGAAGACACCGGCTGCGACCAAACTGGTGGTGGCGATGGCCGCCGCCGCTATACGAGGGCCTTTCCGCTTACGCACCACCGCCGCGGCGGTCAAGGGGATGGGACCACCGAAACCGGGCTGGGGGGGATAACCACCGATGGGTTGATAGCCACCCGGAGCTTGCCCGTACCCGGGCCCAGCCGGCTGGCCGTAACCAGGGGCCGCTGGCTGGCCGGGCTGGCCGTAGCCAGGCTGAGCGGGTTGCCCGTAGCCAGGCTGAGCGGGTTGCCCGTAACCGGGTTGGGGGTAACCCTCCGGGGCGGAGGGGTTGTAACCAGGAGGGGGGCCCTGAGGGGGCGGATAGGCGTGGTGGGGCCCAACGGGGTTGCCGGCCTGCCACCCGGGCGGCGGCGAGTCCTGAGCGTGGGGATCGTACGGTCCGGTCATCGTGAGCCTCTTCCTCCTGGCGGGGCGCGGGTAGTCAAGAAGGACACGAGCCCGAGTTGATACCGACCGACTGATCGGCAACACCGAGCAAAAACCTTCGCCAACGACGAGTTTTCCCCGATTTGGTCTTGTTTGCGGCCCGCGCCGCCTTGCTGCTCACACTAGGTCCACGCACGGTCACCGCCAACCAGCTTCCCCCGGGTATTCGCAGTCATCCCGGGGCGGCCACACTGAAGGCCATGTTCGGCCCCGCCACCCCCGAGTTGTCCAGGTGACACCCACCGACGTGGTCCACGAGACACCCGCCGACTTGGTCCACGGGACGTTTAGTGACCACCCGCCTTGGCTCGTTGATCCCGCCCGCATGCCGTGGCGACGGCGAGTCCCCGCCTTGCGCTCCGTTACCCGCAGGGCTGTCCCCCAGCTGACCACCCCGCCGCGGGTACCGCCGCTGCGTCGGATGGTGCGCACCGTGTACGAGCTGGGCTCGGCGCTGGGTCTGTGGTGGCTACGCGAGCGCAGGGGCGATCCCCAGCAGTCCCGAGAAGCCATCTCCCGTCGCATTCGGGTCGCCGCTGAGCGCCTCGGGCCCACCTACATCAAGCTGGGTCAGATTATCTCCTCGGGCGAGGGCCTCTTTCCGGCGCCGCTGGTGGCGCAGTTCCGCCTGCTGCGCGATCAGGTGCCGGCCGAGGAATTCACGGTGGTGCGACGCGTGGTCGAAGAGGAGTTGGGCCAACCGTTGGAAGCGGTGTTCTCCCGCTTCGAGCGCATCCCGCTAGCCGCCGCATCCATCGCCCAAGTCCATGCCGCCACCCTGCGCGAGAGCGGCGCCGAGGTGGTGGTCAAGGTTCAGCGCCCGGCGGTGGCCACCCTGGTGCGCCAGGACCTCCGCGTCTTGTCGTGGCTGGCGCCCCTGCTGATCGGTCGAATTCCCATCGCCGCCCTGGCTAATCCCCCGGCCCTGGTGGAACTGTTCGCCGAGACCATCAGCGAGGAACTGGACTTCCGCATCGAGGCGGAGAACATGTTGGACATCGCGGCCAGCTTCACCGCGTTGGGCCAGCGCAGCTTCGTCATCCCCCGACCCCACCCCGAGCTGGTCACCCGCCGCATGCTGGTCATGGAGCGACTGGACGGCTTTCGCTTCGACGATGCGGTCGGCATGCAGGCCGCAGGGCTGGACACTCACGAGATTATCCGTGCCGGCATGATCGGATTCCTCGAGGGCTGCATGATCTGTGGCATCTTCCACGGCGACCTGCACGGCGGCAACCTGTTCGTGCAGCCCGACGGCCGCACCGCGCTGCTGGACTTCGGCATCACCGCCCGCATGAACCCAACCGAACGTCTCGCCTTCCTGCGGCTCTTGATGAGCGCTTCTATGAACGACGTCAAGGGCCAGTTGGCCGCCCTACGAGATCTGGGCACCCTGCCCCCCGACACCGATCTGGACACCGTCATCGCGGATCTGCAGCTCGATGGCCCACCGGTGGATCCCACTCAGCTCACGCCCGAGGAGTTGGTGGCGGAGATCCAAACCATGGTCAAGCAGCTGCTGTCCTACGGCGCTCAGCTGCCCAAGATCCTCATGCTCTTTGTCAAGAACCTGGTCTTTTTGGACGGTGCCATCGCCACCCTGGCCCCCGGGCTCGACCTCTTCGCTGAAATCACCCATCTGTCGATGTACTTCGCCACCACCCACGGTGAGCGCATCGCGGCCGAGATCGGGGTTGCGCCCAGCGACTACGTCATGGACCTGAGCGGCCTCAAGGCCGGATTTGGGGTCGACCCCTCGACCACCACCACCCTCACCTACGCTGATTTGCAGGAGCGACGAGACCTGATCCGTTCCCGTCTGCGCAGCCGCCCGAGCTCCTGAGAGGTACTAGCTTGGCCCACTCGTGACCATCGGGTACCAAGGCGAGCCGCTCTCCTACAGCCATCGCGTGGCCGGCCAGCTGTTTGCCGACCAGCCCAGTGTCGGATTCGCCAGCTTCCAGGCCACCTTCGACGCCTTGGCCGCCGGTACCGTGCAGCGGCTGGTCATGCCCATTGAGAACTCCACCACTGGTTCCATCTTGCCCGTGCTGGACCGGCTATTGAGTTCTCCCGTGCACATAACCGCCGAGCGTCGGGAAGAGATTCAACACGCCTTGTTGGCCCAGCCTGGTGCCACTCTGGACACCATCCGAACGGTGCACTCCCACCCCCAAGCCCTCTCCCAGGCGGAGGGGGCCATCGCCCGCTACGGCTGGGACGCCCAGCCAGAACACGACACCGCAGGGGCGGTGCGGCTGGTGGCCGAGCGGGGCGATCCTGCCGAGGCCTGCTTGGCCCACCCCGACTCCGCCGAGGCTCACGGGCTGGTCGTGTTGCTACGTAACGTGGTGGACCGCGAGCACAACACCACCCGCTTCGTGGTCCTCGAGCCCGGTCGGAGCTTCACCGTGGCCGCCGACGCCGACAAGACCACCCTCGCCTTCGAAACCGCTCATACCCCAGGGTCACTGGCCCTGGCGCTGGTCGAACTGGGCCTGCGGGGAGCCAACCTGAGCCGGATCGAGTCCCGTCCCACCGAGACGGCCTGGCGCTACCGCATGTTCGTAGACGTGAACCACCAGCCCGGTCAGGCCGGCTTCGACGCGGTGTTCACCCCGCTGCCACTGACCATGTCTGCCGCGCAGTTCCTGGGCACCTACCGCGCCGCCTCCGAAGACACACCGAGCTGACATCGTGCGCTTGGTCATCGCCCGGTGCTCGGTGGACTATCAAGGCCGCCTAGCGGCCCATCTGCCGCTGGCCACCCGCCTCATCATGGTCAAGGCCGACGGCTCGGTCATGGTCCACGCCGACGGCGGCGCCTACAAGCCACTCAACTGGATGAACCCGCCCAACCGCTTGGTGGAGACCCCCGACGTGTGGACGGTCACCAGTCCCAAGGGCGAGATCCTGACCATCACCTTGCACGAGGTGCTGGTCGACCAGCGTCATGATCTGGGTGTCGACCCTGGACTGATCAAGGATGGGGTGGAGGCCCACCTCCAAGAGCTGTTGGCCGCCGCCCCTTCCCGCATGGGGGAAACCCTGCTGCTGGTGCGCCGCGAATTCCCCACCGACATCGGCCCGGTGGACCTGCTGTGTCGGGACAGCCAGGGCCGGGCGGTGGCGGTGGAAGTGAAACGGCGAGGTGACATCGACGGGGTGGAACAGCTAACCCGCTACCTCGAAAGGCTCAACCGTGACCCCGCCCTGCGGCCCGTCCGGGGCATTTACGTGGCCCAGCAGATCAAGCCCCAGGCCAAGGTGTTGGCCACCGACCGTGGCATTACCTGCGTCGAGGTCGACTACGACGAGCTACGCGGCATCGAAGCCGCCCAGCAGTCGCTGTTCTGAGGCGGACTTCGGTGGTGGACTGCTCCGGTGGTCCCTATGACGGCCGTCACACCGCGGCGGTGACGAGCGAGTTTGCGGCGGGGGGCCAGACACTGGTCAACTGGCGCAGTGGACGGCTCCGAGCAGCCCGAACGCCGGCACGACCCGGCGCTCTATCGATCCTTCGACCGACAGGAATGGTCCCAACTTCGCGCCAACACCCCCCTGGTAGTCACCGAGGACGAGCTCAGCGGCCTGCTCAGCTTTAACGACGCCCTCTCCCTCGATGAGGTCCGCGATATTTATCTGCCCCTGACCCGGCTGATCAACCTCTACGTGGGCGCCCTGCAGGACCTGCACAGTTCCACCGATACCTTTTTCGGCCGTCGGAGTCGCAAGGTGCCCTTCGTCATCGGGGTGGGGGGCAGCGTGGCGGTGGGCAAGAGCACCACCGCCCGGCTGTTGCAGTTGCTGTTGGCCCGTTGGACCAACCATCCCCGGGTCGATCTCATCACCACCGACGGGTTTCTCTACCCCAGCGCCGAGTTGGCTCGCCGGGGCCTGCTGGCCCGCAAGGGCTTTCCCGAAAGCTACGACGTACGCAGGCTGGTCCGCTTTTTGGCCGACGTCAAAGGCGGTTGCCCGGTGGTGAAGGCGCCGGTCTACTCTCACCTCGCCTACGACATCGTCGAGGGTGAATACCAGGTGGTGCGCCAGCCCGACATCGTCATCTTCGAGGGCTTGAACGTGTTGCAGCCGCCAGGGCCCCGGGCGCTGGAAGCCCATCGCCCGGTCGTCTCGGATTTTTTCGACTTCTCCGTCTACGTCGATGCCGCCGAAGAGGACAACGAGCGTTGGTATCTGGAGCGCTTCCTGGCCTTCCGCAAGACCGTGTTCGCCGACGAGCGCTCCTTCTTCCACCGCTATTCCAAGCTCAGCGCGACCGAGGCCGAGGCCACCGCGCGGGGGATCTGGGCCTCCATCAACCGGCCTAACCTGCACGAGAACATCGCGCCCACCCGGGAACGAGCCCGGCTCATCATCCACAAGGGCAGCGACCACCACGTCGAGCGGCTGGAGCTCCGCAAACTCTGAAGCGCGGGTTGGTTAGCCCAACCCGGCGCCGAAGAGGGTGGGCTCGTTCCACTCAGCTTCATGGGCCAAAAGGGACGCTTTCACGTCCAACCTTCCCCCGGTCCTCGGACCACCGCCGTAGCCGGTGAGGGCTCCGTCAGCGCCCAGGACCCGGTGGCAACCCACCACGATGACCCAGGGGTTGGAGCGCAGCACGCCCCCCACCGCCCGTGCCTGGCCAACCCGACCCACCCGCTCGGCCAGGCCACCATACGTAGTGGTATGGCCGTAAGGGATCTGGGCGGTAGCGACCAGCACCTCGTGGCGGAATCCGCCCACTCGGGACCAATCCAACGCCACCGTGAAGGCCAGGGCCTCACCAGCCCAATAGGCATCCAGTTCATCCCCCAACTGCTCCAGCACCCCAGCCCGCCCCTGCGTTGGGGGCCAGGCTGGGGGGTCGAGCTCGGGCGGGGCTGAGGCGGTGAAGGCCAACGCGGTGACCAGCTCGCCCATCGACTGCCCCACGAGGGGGCCGAAAGGCGAGTCGAACCAAGCCACCGCCTCCGGCGGGTGAGCCCGGTGGGCCTGGGTGGGTGCCATCGTCGGTCCTAGCCCTTCTCCTACCAGCTCGGGG
>JANPEN010000446.1:0-2790 GCA_031422955.1 Acidimicrobiia bacterium | reverse complement strand
GTGCACTATGCGTAAGTTCATTCCTTGATACGCAGGGCATTCAGGTTCCTGTGTCCGAAAGGACGTGGGGGTTCAAGTCCCCCGCGCACACGGAATCACCCCTGGGCCATGACCGCATCTAGCGGCCGGGTGGCCCGGTGGCCCATTCGAGCGGACCGTGCCCGAGAAAGCGGCCAGGCCCATTGCCGCCGATGCGTTCGTTAGCGTGCGGGCATGAAAGACCTGCGTGTCAGCGTGTTGGGTGGGGGGTCGTGGGGAACGACGGTGGCGCATCTTTGCGCCCACAATATGCCTACCCTGCTGTGGGCTCGGGACGCCCAGGTGGTGGCCGGGGTCAACGATGCCCACTGCAACGGGCGCTACCTGGCCGACTTCGCCCTGCACCCGCAGCTGCGGGCCACCGGCGATCTCGATGAGGCGGTCAGCCAGGCCGACGTGGTGATCTTTGGGGTTCCCACCGGGGCGGTTCGGGCTACGGCCCAGGCGGTGGCGGCCCGGGTGGGCCCCTGGACCCCGGTCATCAGCTTGGCCAAGGGCTTCGAGGAATCGACCCGACTGCGCATGACGGAGATCTTGGAACAGGAGCTACCCGGTCGGCCGGTGGGGGTGCTGACCGGGCCGAACCTGGCCAAGGAGGTACTGGCCGGGCTGCCGGCGGCGGCGGTGTTGGCCATGACGGAGTTCCACATCGCCCACCGCCTCCAACCGGTGTTCACCACCCCGACCTTCCGGGTCTTCACCCACCACGACGTGGTCGGCTGCGAGCTGGGCGGCGCCCTCAAGAACGTCTACGCCATCGCCGCCGGTTCGGTGGAAGGGCGCCAGCTGGGCGACAACGCCCGAGCCGCCATCATCACCCGCAGCCTGGCCGAGCTGATTGAGCTGGGCACCTGCTTGGGGGGTGAGGCCTTGACCCTGGCCGGGCTGGCCGGCATGGGGGATCTGATGGCCACCTGCATCAGCCCGCAAAGTCGCAACTTCCACGTGGGTCGCGAGCTGGGGAGAGGGCGCAGCTTGGTGGACGTACTGGCCGGTATGGACCAGGTGGCCGAGGGGGTCAAGGCGGTGAAGGTGGTGCGAGAGTTGGCCCTGGAGCACAACGTGGCCATGCCCATTGCCGCCCAGGTGTACGCGGTGTGCCACGAGGGCCGCTCACCGGAATGGGCGCAGGACAGCCTGCTACGGGGACGGGTTGGCCATGAGGCCGGCGTCCGCAGCGCGGTGGGCCGACGCAACAGCCCCTGACCGTAGGCCGCGCCCCGTCCGGGTTCTCGTTCGGGTTCTCGTAGGAACCGCGGCGTGTTTAGCTTCGACGCTGATGGCCACCATCGTCGTGTTGTTCAGTCGGGCTCTGCGTTTGCGAGACCACCCCGCCCTGGCCACTGCGGCCCGCCGAGGCGACCGCGTCGTGCCCCTGTTCGTGGTCGATCCACGCATCTTTGACGCAGGTGACCGCTCGCCCAACCGGAGCGCCTTTCTGGGGGAAACGTTGGCCGATCTGCGCCAAGAGCTGCGCCAGCGGGGAGCCGACCTGGTGTTGCGAGCTGGGGACACCGTGTCCGAGACGATGGCGGTGGCGACCACCGTTGGCGCCGAGGCGGTGTATTTCACCGACGACGTCACCGGCTTCGCCGCTCGGCGAGCCCGTCAGCTGCGCGACGCAGCCCTCACCGTAGGGATCGAGGCGCTGGGTCATCCCGGTGTCAGCGTCCTCGAACCTGGAGCGGTTCGGCCGCAGGGGGGCGGTGACCATTTCAAGGTCTTCACCCCGTACTGGCGACACTGGTCTCAGGCGGCGCGCCGTCCGGTAGCAGCGGCGCCGGGGAACCTCGTGTTGCCCGCCGGCATCGACGTCGGGGGCGAGGTGGAGGAGGTGGTACCGGCCTGGGCCTGGGCGGGGGCCTCACCTGAACGTGCCCTCGGCGGGGAGGGGGCCGCCCAGCGGCGTCTAGGCCAGTGGCGCCATGCCGGGGGGCCGAACAGCTACGCCGACAACCACGACAGGTTGGCCGCCGATCTGACCTCTCGCCTCAGCCCGTACCTGCACTTCGGCTGCCTATCGGCCCTGGAGCTCGCTCGATCGCTGGAGGCGGAGGCATCGTCGGGCCAATCGCCAGGAGTCGAGGCTTTACTCCGTCAGCTGTGCTGGCGAGACTTCTACCATCAGGTCACCGCCGCCTTCCCCGCCATTGCTTCCCGCGACTATCGCCCTGGCCCGGCCGCCGACTCCGCCCGGACCCACTCCTCCAGGGCCGACGCCGACGCCAGCGCCGATGCCCCCACCGCGGCGATCGGTGCCGGTCAAGACGGGCTGGTCCAGGCCTGGAAGGATGGCCGCACCGGCTACCCGGTGGTCGACGCGGGCATGCGCCAGCTGCGGGCCGAGGGTTGGATGCATAATCGGGCTCGGCTCATCACCGCTTCGTTCCTGGTCAAGGACCTGGGGGTCGACTGGCGGGTGGGGGCCGCCCATTTCCGCTACTGGCTCAGCGACGGGGATGTGGCCCAGAACTCGGCCAACTGGCAGTGGATGGCCGGCACCGGTAACGACACCAGACCGAACCGCATGCTCAGCCCCCATCGCCAGGCCGAACGCTTCGATCCCGACGGCAGCTATGTGCGTCGCTACGTCCCCGAGTTGGACCGGTGGGCCGCTCGGGCCACCCCGGCGGAGCGGGCCTGTATCCATCGACCCCACGAGGTGGCCCCTGGGCGGGAGCCGACTGACTACCCTCTGGCCATCGTGGACCACAACCACGTCGTCGCCGCCCTGCGGGCCGCGGCCCAAGC
>JANPEN010000445.1:0-10102 GCA_031422955.1 Acidimicrobiia bacterium | reverse complement strand
CCCGTCTCGGTAGGCCCGCAGCAGCATCGCGCCCCGAACCTGCAACTCACCATCGACCGCCCGGATCTCGACACCGGGTAAGGCCCACCCGTCGTAGACGATGCCGCTGCCTGTCTCCGTCAGCCCGTAGGTGCACACCACGTTGGCGGCTCGGGCGGCCGGCGGCGCCGCCCCACCCAGCAGGATGCGCTCGAAGCGGTCCGCCCGGGGACCCAACCGTTGCAGGGCGGTGGGAACCAGGGAGAGGTGGGTGGCGCTGGACCCAACCGACGAATCGACGTCGAATCCGTCGATAACGGTCAGACCGGTCCCCGCCCACAGCGCCCGAAAGACCACGGAAAGTCCGCCGATGTGGGCGAGGGGGAGGCAGGCCAGCCAATGATGGCGCTCGGGGTCGATGGCCAGGAACGTCGAGCTGGCCCGGGCCGAAGCGGCCACCGCCTGGTGGGTGAGTACCACCCCCTTGGGTTGGCCGGTGGTTCCGGAGGTGGCCAGCACCACCGCGTCCCCGCCCTGCACCGGCTGGCTCCCACCGGGGACCGCATTGGCCCCCAACGCGGTACGACCGTGCCGATCGATCAGCTCCGCCGGGGCCAGGGCCTGCAGCAGACGCCGGCGAGCCACCTCGGGCAACCGCAGATCGATGGGCAGCACGGCGTCCCCGTCGTCCCACACCTGCCCCATGGCGGTCACGAAATCGGTGCCGGTGAGGGCAATGGCCACCAACTGATTCATGACGCTGGACCGGCGTCAGGTTCGCCCCGAGCGTCTCCACCACCACTGTTACCGGCCAGGGTCGCGAGAACGACCTGGCGGTAGCGATTTTCGCTGGCTAGGGCGCCGAGTCCCGCCGAGGCACAGGCGTCCGGGGAATCGGCGCGGGGCAAGGCGTTATCCATCAGCGCCCGGGGTCGGGTGAACGCTTCCGCTCCCCAGGGGAACCAGTCGAGGGGATTGTCGGCGTGTTGACGCAGATAGGGGCTGGTCTGGCCGGCGAGGCGGTTCATCTGGGCGAGGCTAGGGCGAGTCGGCTCGGGCGAGGCCCGCAGCCCTGCGACCCGCGGCCACCGCCCGCTACAGGGTGGGAACGAGGCCCTGGGTTTGGATACCGAAGCGGCGATCGAGGATCTGATCCGCCGGGCGCGGCATGCCCAAGCCGAAACCTTGACCCGCGGTACAACCAACCGACAACAAGGCGTCGGCCTGGCCGCGATTCTCGATGCCTTCGGCCACCACGCCCAATGAGCGGCCATGGGCGTAGCCGATGGTGGCTCGCACGAAATCGGCGTGGTCGCTGCGGTGGCCCATGCCGGCGATGAAAACCTGATCAATCTTCACCGTGTCGAAGGGGAAGCTGGTCAGATACCCACCGGCGGCGTAGCCGGTTCCGAAGTCGTCCACCGCCAGGCGGATACCCACGTCGGTGGACAACTCGACCAGGATGGTGGCGGCCAACTCGAAATTGTCGATCTCGGCCGTTTCAGTCAACTCCAGACAGATCGAGCCGGCGCTGATGTGATGATCGGCCAACGCCTCTCGCACCAACGGAGCCAGCCGACGATCACCCAGCTCGGTGGCGGACACGTTGATGGCGACCCGGAACCCGACGGGCAACGGGAAGCGCCGCTGCCAAGCGGCGAGGTCGGCGCAGGCGCGGTCGAGCATGAAGGCGGTGAGGTCGGTGACCCGACGGGCCCGTTCCAGGGTGGGCACGAAGGCCGCCGCCGCCAACAACCCGCGGCCGGGGAAATTCCAGCGGGCCAACGCTTCGACCCCCAGCACATCTCCGGTTTGGAGGGACACGATGGGCTGGTAGTGGGGATGAATCTCCCCCCGGCCGATGGCATCGAGAATGCGCCACAAGGGGATCTCGGCGAGGGTGGGCGCTGCCACGACGACCGTCATCAACCCTCCCTCTGGATGAGCCCGGTACGTGTTACCCAGGCGTCGGCGACCAACGGCTCCACAGCCTAAACAACCGGCGCCCGTTGCGGGCAAATGGTGGATGACAGGAGACGCCGCTCAGTGCTCCACGAGGTGGGGCTCGACCCAGTGCAACAGGCCCTCGACCAACCAGTTCTCGGCCAAACCCAACGCCGCTTCCGGGTCGTTCTCCTCGAAGCGAACCACATAGATGAGGCCGGAGCCGCTGGGATCGCTCAGATCCTGCAGGAGCCGCCCACCCACCCGGCCAAGCTGGCCGGCAGCCTCGTCGTGACCCACCCGTTGGGCGAAGCCCAGCACCAGCTCGTTGTCGAGCACGACCCGCCCGTGGTGGGATGGCACCAGCCGGCCGAGGCGCAACATGCACGGCGCCACCCCGGCCCGATCCGCGATGTGGGCGGTGGAGCGAACCAGCCGTCCCACCGCGATGGCGTCAGGGGACACCGGCGCGAACTCCATGACGAGGGCATCGCCCTCGGCGGGGGATGCGGCCAGCTTCTCGGCTCGGCTGAGATCGAGCACCCGTTCGTAGCCGCACTGGGCCAGGGTGCGCACCACCCGCTGGGTGGCGTCGCCGTCGACGTCGCCTTCGAGCAGCACCGCGGCCAGGTTTGCCTGCTCAGGGAGGTAATGAACCAGGGAATGGCCGAAGCGGAAGTAGGGCCGGGGGTCCTGACATAGCTCGAAGGACCACGAGCTGGCCCCGTTTACGTCGAGGGCCCGGGGCGGAAAGGCCAACGGTGCTGTGATCCCTTCTGCGCACAAGATGTACCAGCCGGGCGCCACCCGACCCCCGAACCGGTTGGTCCGCTCGGCGGGAGCAGGGCAGTCGCAGTCCTCGAGCCGCAACCGGTCGCCGGTTTCGTGACGTCGGAGCGGATAGGTGACCCCGTGGCAATCGCGCAGATAGAGCCCTAGCTGCTGGATTTGCTGTGCATCCTGTGCATGCTGGCGGGTCTGCCGATGGGGAGCGTCATCACTGGCGGAGGCGCGGACGTCGATGATGATGGTCGCGGTGATGGCGGCAGCGTCGCTAGGGATGAGACGTTCCGACATGCGCGGTGTTCCTTGCCATCGAGCGCAAACCAGCCGCGCGAGTTGACCCGAGAAGTCAACGGCACACCAAGGGTGCATCTGTAGGTCATTGCGGCGGCACCGACCGCACTACCGTGACCGCCCGTGACCAATCCATGGGTGCTCGGCGCCCGCCCCCGAACCTTGCCTGCCGCGCTGGTTCCCGTGGTGGTGGGAGCGGCCTGCGCGGTGGGCGCCGGGCGGGCCATCACGCTGTGGCGGGGCGGGTTGGCCCTGCTGGTCAGCCTGGCGCTGCAGGTGGGCACCAACTACGCCAACGACTACGCCGACGGTGTGCGGGGCACCGACGCCAGCCGGGTCGGTCCTACTCGGCTGGTTGCCGCCGGTCTGGCTTCGGCCTCGGCGGTGAAACGGGCCGCCCTGGCGGCGTTCGCGGTGGCGGCAGGGGCCGGACTGGTTCTGGCCGCCGTCACCAGCTGGTGGCTCATCGCCGTGGGCGCCGCCTGTATCGCTGCAGCCTGGTTCTACACCGGGGGGCCCAAGCCCTACGGCTACCTCGGCCTGGGCGAGGTATTCGTGTTCGTCTTCTTTGGTTTGGTGGCCACTGCCGGCACCACCTTCGTGCTCATCGAGGCGCTCACCGCCCTGGCGCTGGCCGCCGCCGTACCGGTCGGCCTGCTCGCCACTGCGCTGTTAGTGGTCAACAATTTGCGAGACATTCCAACCGACCGACAGGCCGGGAAGCGCACACTGGCCGTTCGGCTGGGCGATGGCCCCACCCGGGTGTTCTACGTGGCGCTGTTGGTGGCCAGCTTCGTGGTGGCCTCGGTGGTGGCCGGTTGGTTCTTGCGTCCCGCCGCCGCTCTGGCGCTGGTGGCGGTGGCCGCCGCGCGTAAACCCGTCACCCAGGTGCTGGCCGGCGTCGGGGGCCGAGACCTCATCGCCGTGTTGGGGGCCACCGGTCGGCTCCAGCTGCTGTTCGGGGCCGCGTTCGCCGCCGGCCTGGCCTTCAGCGGGCTGGGCTGAGCCTGGCTGCGGCCCCGCTCACAGAAACCGGGTCAGCGTTGTCTGACCGGGGACCTTTTCCCACGTGGCCACCGTCTCTTGGGTCGCGGTGCCTTGGGTCAGGCCTAACTTGCCCTTGAGTACCGGCAGGTCAATATCGCAACCCGCCGCCCACAACCGGTCATCAAGGGGGGTGCGTTCGACCACGGTGACGGTGGCGGCGACTAGGAGCCGAGGGTCAAAGGTCAGTGCCGCCAAGGCGGCTTGCACCTGGGCTCCGGGCTTGTCCAAGTCCTGGCCCAAGATGTGCTCAACCATGTCGCGCACTACGGGGTTGGTCAAATCCAACGAAACGGCGGCCTCGTAGACATGCAGCTGTTCCGTGGACCCCACGGAGGCGGAGGCCGCCTTGAGGTCAAGGGCGGAGCGGACGGAGGACTGGTCCAGTCCTGCTTCGTCGAGGGTGGTGGAGCGAATGACCAGCTCCTGGAGCTGTCCCGAGGCGGACACGGTCACATCCACGGTGATGTTGGCGTTGGCATTGGCGGTTGCCTGGTCGGTCGCGGGGTGAGCCGGGAATGGGTTCCCGAGGCCAATCTGGTAGCCGGCGCTGGCCTCTGCGGCGTAGGCGACGGTGATCGTTGAGGTCCCGTCACGGTTCAGGCGAATCGTCCCGCTGCCGAAGCCGGAAACGGCCAACCCCAGATGCTCGGCGAGGCCGCCGACGTTCAGGTCCGCCCCAGAGAGCCGTGCCTCCGCGTTCGCGGCCACGCCGAGCTCCTGGTACTGCTCGTCGGAGGCAAGGTCGCCATCCTTCCCCATCCGACGGCGAAGGGCATTGCTCGCCGAGACCGCCCACCCCCCACCCGGCAGCGTGAGAGCGGCTGCTTTCTCGGCCCGCAGGCGGTCCCCGTTCTTGTCCCACCAGCTGTCGGCCTCGTTGATGTCCGCGAAGATCCAGGTTCGTCCGCTGGCTCCCCACAGGCCCACCGAAGCGGAAGCTGCCGCCTCGGCTTGAAACAGCGGGGTGCCGTCCGCCTTCACCTGGCAGGAGGCCCCGATACCGATGCCAACGCCTCCGGCCACCTCGTACACCTCAGTGAGGCGCACGGAACCGTCGGAGAGTTCCTCGCGCACGTAGCGCAGCTCCACCTCCACAACGGCGGACAGCTTGTACACCTCGACGCTGGTGCGCACCACGTACGCGGTGGTGGGCTGGGCGCGGTTGGGACCCTGGAACTGGCGGGCCAGCCACTGCCCGAGGTCATCGGCCAGCCGGGTACCCGCCCGGGTCACCACCAGCCCGGCCATGCGAGCGGCGGGACTCTCGAGCGACCCGAGGGGGACCATCCGGAGGAACTGACGGTCGCTCCCGGCCAGGGCCAGGCGATCAGCCGCCCGCTCGGTCGCCTCGGCGGTGACCAGCGTCATCCGCTGCTGGGCGGTCAAGACCTGGTCGAGATCCGAGCGCAGGCCCAGAAACGACCCGCTGGTGGCCCAGGCGGCATCGATGGCGGCGCCGAGCTGAGCCGGCCACGGACCCAGCTGCTGCTCAAGCTGGTGTAGCTCTCGGCTGAGGCGGGCAAGATCATCGAGGGCGGCTTGCACGCGGCTCATGCCGGCTGTCCCATCTGGCCGGGGCTGGCCAGGGGGGCGGGGCTGGCGACCGATCCGGTGACCGCTGGCGGTGCGGTGCCGACCAGCATCGACGCGGCCACCCGCAGCGCGTCCACGCCGGCCTGCACGAGCAGGTCGGCCTCGTGGTCTCGGCGCAGGGCGTCCCGATGCATCTCATCGGTCCAGGCTTCCAGGCTGGCCTGGTCGGCTAGCTGAGCGAGACGCCGGCAACGCTGGGCCAACTCCTCATCGCGGCGGGTGCCCCGCTCGAGTTGTGCGGCGAGATCCTCGGCGAAGGGACCAGCGCAACGGGCCAGGTTGGTCGCCCCGCAGCGCAGGCGGGTACGGGCGCTGTCCTCCAGCGCCGCCCCTGCCGCCTGGGCCACTTCGACCAGGGTGTGCAGGGCGGCGTAGTCGACGGCGTTGTTGTCGTAAAACCACGGCAAAGGCATGGGTTAAAAATGCATGAAAGGCATAGAGAATGCAAGTCGAATACTGAATTGGGCTGGAATGTACGGTCAGCGAGGTTGCGGTCGGGCGTCCAGCCAGGATCCGAGGTGAGCCGCAAAGGCGTCGGGAGCTTCAAGATGGGCGGAGTGGCCCGCCCCCTCGACCAAGACCATGTGCGCATTGTCGGGGGGAGCCGGCTGACCGGCGGTGGGGGAGTTGATAGCCTCAACCAGATGCTTGGCCTCGGCCGCGAACTTGGTGTCGCGCGCTCCCGCCGTAACCAGGACGGGCATCCTTAGTGCCCCGAGGCGATCCCACAGCGGTTCCTGCTGGCCGGTGCCACAACGGCGAAGGCTGGCAGCCAATCCCTCCATCCGGTTGGTGAGGCGCTCCGCTCTCGCCTGGAACGGGGCTTCCAGCCCGGCAAAAAGCGGCAGGGCCAGCCACTCCTCCAGGAAGGCGGCGAGCCCCACAGTCTCCAGGCGCTCGGCCAGGCGGGCGTCGCTTCGACGTCGAGCAGCCCGGTCGAGCCGGTCACGCAGCCCAGCCGTAGCGCCCACCACGATCAGCCGTTCGACCAGTTCGGGTCGATCGCAGGCAAGCTGCAGACACAAGCGGCCACCCATCGAGTAGCCGAGATAGGTAGCAGGGCCGCCCGCCTCGCCGATAAGGCCCGCGGCTTCCACGAAACTGGCCGTGTCGTGGGAAGGAGCAGTGGCCCCGTGTCCGGGGGCGTCGACCGCAACGACATGGAAACGGCGGCAGACCCAGGCGAGCAGATCACCCCAGCATCGCCCGTTCTGGGTGAAGCCGTGGACCAGCACCAAGGTGGGGGCGCCGGAACGGGGATAGTCGTCGAAGGCGAGGCTCACCGGCCCAGTTCACCACTTCTGTGGTCCCCCGACGGCCTGCGCTCAGGGTCGGTTGGGGTCGTAACCGAAGACTCGGTAGATCTGGTTAGGGGCCGAAACGGGTTGCTCATCCAAGTCGACCGGCTCAGCTAACACGATCAGCTGGGCGAGCCCGTCCTCACCTACACCCTCACCCTCACGTTCACGTTCACGTTCAGGTTCAGGTTCAGGTTCAGGCGAAATTTCCGTCGCCACGGGCGGGCTGAGGGTCAGATCGATGACGTCGGGCAAGTCGTCGGCGGTCAGCCTTATGAGGTGGTTCGGGTCGACAGTCCCACGCTGGTCGTCCACGGTGGATGGGCGAGCGGTGAGGTGGTGGCCGTCGCCGCTTCTGGTTACCTCAATGGCGTTGCCCGTTTGGAGTTCGTTGAGGAGATCGGCCACGGACACGTAGCCCGCCGACAGCAGCGAGAAGTCGGCGAAGTGGTCGCGGAGCAAGGCGGCCGCCTGTTTCAGGCTGATGGAGCGGCCCTCGGCGTCGGTGGCCGCCGCCCGGAGAAAGTCAGCTACATGAGTGCGGGTGGGGCGAGGCCCAGCCGCTGGTTCGTCCGCAGGATCGAGCGAAGGCCCTGCGCCGTCCTCGTTTCCGTCCCCCGCCCGTCCCCCGTGCCAGGTGTCCGCAGGGGTGGCGGGGTTTTCGGTGATCTCGGCGAGCGGCTGGAGGACGGTGTAGGAATCGGGGGGGGTGGGAGAACTTGCGTGGCCGGCAGCGTCGGTGTGCGGGTGTTCGTCCTCATCTGACCCGACCGAGTCTGCTCTGGTGCCGTTGAGGGCGGTGAAGGTGTGGAACCACCGGCCGCCGGCGGGCAGGTCGTAAAGATTGGTGCGAGGTAGGGGCGTTTCGAACGCGCCAGGCACGCTTTCCAGGTCGATGAACTCGACGATGGGGTTGGCGCTGGCCAAGCGCTCTCGCTCTCGGAATCCCAGCACGCTCACCCGCACGCCTGCCTGGGCATAGCGAGTGAGGGGCCCGGTGAAGGCTCGGGCATCATGGGAGGCGACGATCAGCTCCACCAGGGCACCTTGATGGAAGCGACGTTCGATGTAGCGGATCATCTCGTCGTCGATGTCGTCTCGGCGTTGGATCTTGGGTTTCACGAACACCGACCAGCCCCATTGGCGAAGGTTGGCCACCCACCGGGCCAGCGATTCTTCGTGGTCCGAACCGACGTTGGCGAAAACGCAGGCCTCGACCCGATCCTCCAAATCGGTGCGTGCATCAAGCCAGGCGGCTACCGCATCCATACGGGGTCGAGTGGTAGCGGACCCCTTCTGACCGATCACTTCGGCCAGGCACATGTCCATATTCGGCGCGTCCCAGACAAGCAGTCGCCGAACCCCGCCTATTGCCGAAGAAGCCTTTGTGACCACTCGCTCTGCCCGCCGCCATGCTCGTTCGTGCGCTGCGTCCCGCCAGAATGCCGCGCGGTGTTACGTCATGCTACCGGGCCCCCGCTGCGGCTCCCTAAGCAGCCCTCGAATAGGTGCGCCGCGGCGCTCGCTCGGGAGTGGTTTCGCCAGGTCTGATGGTGGTGGGCACACTGCGGTGAGTGGGACCGGGCGCCCAGAAAGCCATGAAAAGCAACGAAGCGGTGAGCCATAGCACCCAGGCGTTGAGCAACCGGCTGGGTTGCAGCTGGAGGCCGATCCGCTGGCTGGTGTCCCACGGAAAGCTGATGGTGATGGTGGCCCCGCCACGCCCGCCCCGACGAAGCGGCACCGTCTCGATCCCTGTCACCCGCGGTGCACGGGCATTCTCGGCCCCCAGGGCCAGCGCCATGGCGGTCCGGGCCGGTGCTGAGGAGTTATCAGCGAACCCGCTCGATTGGGCGTGACTGGCAGAGCTGAGGGCGGCTGGGATGGCTGCGGCACTGCGCTCGAGGGGGGCGGGGGCCGCCGGCGTGCTGGGTTCAGCCGGATCGGCTGGGTTGAGCAACGCCTCGGCCCCGGAGCCCGCTGGTTGGGTGCCGGCCGTGGTCGAAGCTCCCTCGGCGGGGCTGGCCTGGGCGGCCAGAGGCGCCACCGTAGTGGTCGGACCAGATGCCTTGGGGCTCGGTACCGAGGCCCGAGGCTCGGGCACGGCTGCGCTGGGTTCGCCCGGCGCAGCCCGAGTGCTTGCGGTTGGACTGGGAACGGCGGCGGCCCCCAAGCTGTCTTCCTCAGAGGTGGGCGGGCTGGTGGCGCCTTCCCCGGGGGCGGTGGTGGCCGACTGTTCGGGCACCGTGGCGACGCTGGGCGCCACCAGGGGCAACGACGGTGGGACAGCCAACACGCTGCCAGCGATAGGTGAGAGGCCGGTGCGAATGACGTCGACCACGCCGGTGGCGACAGACGCCGGCGAAGGGGTGCCGGCGGCGGCCAGGGGAGGGGACGCTACCCCCACCGGTTTGGCCAGGGGTGCGCTGGCCGCGATGTTGGGAACGGGCGGCCTGCCGGTGGCCGGGACCTGGGTCTGGGTCTGGGTCTGGGTCAGCATGGAATCTTCAGCGCTGGAAGCGAGGTGAGGAGACAGGCCGACGGAGAGACACACGCCGGCTGCGGCGACCAGGACCGCGCCTCGACCTGCGAATCGGCGCGAGCGCACGTAAGACCTGGTCACGGTGGGGTAGCTCTCGTGACCTGGCGCACGGGCAAGAGGTTAGCTCGGCCGTGTGGGTCACAGCCCGGGGCCTGGCCTTGCCAGGGCCCGCGCCGAGTCCGGCGTGCGAATTTCACAGCTTCCGGGCGGAACCGATGTTTGCGTAAGGCGGCCGCCACGGCGCAGGGTGGAGTTCCATCTTCGGCCCGGTGCGCTCCTGAGGCCACCGCGAACCTCGAAAAGCACCGACATGAGTAATCACGCCACCGCATTGAGCGCGACTCTAGTTGACGAGTGGGTGCGCGCGGGCGTGCGATTTGCCTTCGTGGCGCCCGGCTCGCGCTCCACGCCATTGGCTTTGGCGCTGTGCGATCGACCCGAGCTCGTCGTCGAGATCGCCCTCGACGAGCGGGTGGCCGGCTTCATGGCGCTCGGCGTGGGTCTGGCCACGGGTGAGCCGGCCGTCGTGCTGACCACGTCAGGTACCGCTACGACCCATCTCCACGCCGCCGTGGTTGAGGCCGACCTGGCCGAGGTGCCCATGATCGTGTGCACGGCGGAC
>JANPEN010000444.1:0-13713 GCA_031422955.1 Acidimicrobiia bacterium | reverse complement strand
CCAGCCGCCGAAGCGCACGAACGTTTCGTTGCAGCAGCTCCTCTTCGTCTTCCCCGGGGTGGTCCTCGGCCGAGCGAACCACGTTGAAGAAGCTGTCGGGGTTGGCATCGGCCAGGCGACGCCGTTCCTCCGGCAGCAAGGTGTCGTAGGCGGGTCCCACCACCGAGGCGGCAAAGGCTGGCTGCACCATCAGCGCTTCCACCGTGCGAAGCTCGACCATTGGCCAGGCAACCTATAGGTTTCCCGAGGGCCTCGGGCTGACCTGGGGTTAGCGGCCCGATCCGCAGTGGGGCCAGGGAGCCCAGCCACGCTCGCTATACAGAGCCCTGGCCAGCAGGTCCTGATCGGCGGGTTGCGCGTGGGCAGGGTCGGTGCCGACCAGGTGGGCCAGCCAGCGGGAAGCGACCGAGTCCCACGTCCGGTAGTCGAATTGATACGCCCCCCGGTAGTGCCCACCAGCGGAAACGGCGGCATAGTTACCGCCGGACTCGCAAAAGCGCAGGGCAGCTAGGGACTCGTCGCTGGGAACGGGGGCGATCGCTGGTCGGGCCACGTAGCGGGGGGTGCTGGCCGCAATGGCACCCGCACCGTCGGGTCTGGCGTTGAACACCACCTCCACCCGAGCCGCCCGTGCCGGGCCCAACTCCCCGTCCGGGCCCAGGTCCGTCGCTTCGTTCTGCCGCTCGAGCTCGCCCCGGACCGGCACCGCCCCAACGCCGGTGCCGGTCGGGTCAGTACCTCCGCTGCTCAGATCACCGCTGACCAGCCCCGGGGTCGCGGGTGGGGGGCGAGGCGAGGACGCCGTGGGCGACGCGGGCGGCGGATCCTCCGCTCCTGCCGTACCCACCACTGCGCTGATGATGAGCCCGATCAGCGTGGCGGTCGTTGCTGCAGTTGCCCTGATCCGTCGTCGGGTAACCAGTCGCGAAGTAAACATGGGGCCTCCAAGATGCGCCCAGCCGCGACTCAGGGAGCACCAGGGGCGGCGCGTCCCCACGCTCCGCGCCGCCGTGTCACCGATAGCGCTGCTACGCACCGGCAAGCTACGGACGCACGGGAACCGTGGTTGGGGCCCCGCCCTACGTTCCGCCGGTCTCGTGTCGAGCCTGCAGGACGGGGATCCGTGGGTGAAATATTACGACGACGTTACCCCTTTATCTACCCGATTTGACGCAATTTCGAGAAAACTGCCGATTTAATCGGATCATGGGCCTTTCATTCGCATCGAATTGGTGCCTATCGTCGCCCCCGGTCGCTGTAAGACCACACACCGTTAGCCGGCTTGCGTGAGCCAATGCGAAGATGGTGGGCACTGGGCCAGGTTTGGCTCGCGTGTGGGGTCCGACGCGTAGCATCGGCCCACACCGACCGAAAGGGTGGCTGGGGATGCCAGACCAGGCGACCATCGCCGACTTCTACAACGAAGAGCGGACTTTTCCGCCACCGGCAGAGTTCGTTGCGGGTGCCTTGGTCACCGACCGGGCGATGTGGGACGAAGCCGACGCCGACTATGAAGCCTTTTGGGCCAGACAGGCCCGTGAGCACATCTCCTGGTTCCAGGATTTCCACACCGTGCTGGACTGGAAGCTGCCCTTCGCCCAGTGGTTTGTAGGGGGCAAGCTCAACGTCTCCTACAACTGCTTGGACCGTCATATCGAGGCCGGCAAGGGTGACAAGGTGGCCTTCCACTGGGAAGGCGAGCCGGGCGACACTCGGGTCTTCACCTACCGTGAGCTGCACGTAGAGGTCTGCAAGTTCGCCAACGTGTTGAAGGGTCTGGGCCTGCAGACCGGCGATAGGGCCGCCATTTACATGCCTATGGTGCCCGAGCTGCCCATTGCCATGCTGGCCTGCACCCGTATCGGCGTGGCCCACTCCGTCATTTTCGGCGGCTTCAGCCCCGATGCCATCCTCGACCGCTGTAACGACGCTGAGGCCCGCATCATCATCACCGCCGATGCCGGCTATCGCCGGGGGGTGGCCTCGCCCCTCAAGCCCAACGTCGACCTTGCCGTGGTCGATTGCGCCACAGTCGAAAATGTCGTGGTCGTCAACCGGTGCGACCTTGATGTGCACATGGAAGCAGGCCGCGATCATTGGTGGCACGACCTGATGGAGCAGGCCTCCAGTGACTGCGCCCCCGAGGCCCTCGACAGCGAGCAGCTCCTGTACCTGCTGTACACCTCGGGCACCACGGCCAAGCCCAAGGGCATCATGCACACCACCGGGGGCTATCTCACCCAGGTCGCCTTCACCCACAAATACAGCTTTGATCTCAAGGCTGACACCGATGTGTACTGGTGCGCAGCCGACATTGGTTGGGTGACCGGCCACAGCTACATCGTTTATGGGCCACTCTGCAACGGGGCTACCTCCCTGATGTACGAAGGCACACCCGATACCCCCCTGCCGGCCCGACGCGACGGTGACGCAGCCGGCTGGCCCAAGGACCGGCTATGGGATCTGATCGAGCGCTACGGCGTCACCCAGCTCTATACCGCACCCACCGCCATCCGCACGTTCATGAAATGGGGCGAGCAGTGGCCGGCAGGCCACGATCTGTCCAGCCTGCGGGTTCTGGGCACGGTGGGCGAGCCGATCAACCCCGAGGCCTGGATGTGGTACCACCGCAACATCGGCGGTGAACGTTGCCCCATTGTGGACACCTGGTGGCAGACCGAAACCGGCGGCCACATGATCACCCCGTGGCCGGGGGTCACCACCACCAAGCCCGGGTCGGCTACCCACGCCATCCCCGGCGTGTTCGTGGAGCTGGTCGATGACGCCGGCCAGGTCGTCGAACGCGGAGGCGGCTACCTGACCATCACCAAGCCCTGGCCCGGCATGCTGCGGGGCATTTGGGGTGCGCCGGAACGCTACGCGGACACCTATTGGAGCCGCTTCGAGGGCCGCTACTTCGCCGGCGATGGGGCCAAGCTCGACGACGAGGGCTACCTGTGGTTGTTGGGCCGGGTTGACGACGTCATGAACGTGTCGGGCCACCGCATCTCCACCACCGAGGTCGAATCGGCCCTGGTCGATCACCCCGCGGTGGCCGAAGCGGCGGTGGTGGGCGCCAACGACGAGGTGACCGGCCAGGCCATCGTCGGTTACGTCATCCTGCGGGGCGGCCACGAGGGCTCCGACCAGCTTCGCGAGGAGATCCGCCAACACGTGGCCCGCAAGCTGGGGGCCATTGCACGGCCCAAGGCGGTCATCTTGGTCCCGGATCTGCCCAAGACCCGTTCGGGCAAGATCATGCGGCGTCTGCTGCGCGACGTCGTGGAGGGGCGCTCCCTCGGCGATACCACCACCCTGGCCGATACCACCGTGGTCGAGGAGCTGCGCAACCGCGCCGCGGACGCCCCGGCCGAGGACTGAAGCGACCGCGGGGGACATGAGCATGGTGGGGGAGCAGAACATGTCGAGCGACCGAAGCACACTGTTGGATTTCGGTGAGCCGCTGCGGATGTTGTTGGCGGCCAATCTGGCTCGGCACCAACCACGGCGCTGTCCGCTGGAGGGTCGTCGGCTCGCCGCGGTAGCGGTGATCGTGGTCGACAGCGACGCGCAACGCCACGGCCATGACCCGGGCTGGGAAACGCCCGCTCGCCTCGATGCTATCCCCGGGGTGGAGCCGGGCAGCTTGAGCGGGCTGGTCACCGGCACCGCCGGCGGTCCCGCCTTCCTGCTCACCCGCCGCACCGCGCGTCTCAACCGCCATGCCGGCCAGTGGGCCCTGCCCGGTGGCCGGGTCGACCCGGGGGAGGAGCCCCTGGCCGCGGCCTATCGGGAGGTGACCGAGGAGCTGGGACTGGAGCTGCCCCTGGCGTCGCTGCTCGGCCAGCTGGATGACTATCCCACCCGCTCCGGCTTCGTAATGCGCCCCTACGTGCTGTGGGGCGGTGCCGACCCCGAGCTGGTGGCGGACCCCAACGAGGTGGCCTCCATCCATCGCATCTCCCTGCGAGAACTGTGCCGGACCGACTCGCCCCGCCTGGTCACCATCCCCGAAAGCGATCGGCCCGTCCTCCAACTGCCTATCGGCGGCGACCTCATCCACGCCCCGACCGCGGCGGTGCTGTACCAGTTCCGCTTGGCCGCGTTGGAGGGTGACTCGAGGGCCTGTGACCACTTTGAGCAGCCCGTGTTCGCTTGGGGCTGACGGTCAGGGGCCCGCCCGCTTGGGTTTTGGTTCAGTCCCGGAAGTTCTCGAACTGCAAAGGAATGCCGAAGTCTTGTTCTCGCAGGGCGGCAATGGCGCCCTGCAGGTCGTCGCGTTTCTTGCCCGTCACCCTCACCTGGTCGCCTTGGGTCTGGCTCTGCACGCCTTTGAGCCCGAGGTTCTTGAGGAACACGTGGATGGCCTTGGCCTTTTCAGTGTTGATCCCTGCCTGCAGGTTTACCCGCTGGCGGGCTCTGGCCCCCGACGCCTCCTCCACTTTGCCGTAGTCGAGCACCTTGAGGGACACCTTGCGCTTCACCAGCTTCTCCTCCAGCACCAGGCGCAGGGCGTCGAGGCGATCCTCGGTGGAGGAGTTGAGGGTGATGGTCTCGGGATCCAACTCGATGCTGGAATTAGTGCCTTTGAAGTCGAAGCGGGTGCTGATCTCGCGCTGCACCTGGTCCACGGCGTTGCGCACCTCTTGAGAGTCGATCTGGGAGACGACGTCGAAGCTCGGCATGGGCGGCGACGCTACCGGCTCCACCGTCCCGGATGTGGATTCCGTCCGGCCCAGCCCGCGCCTATCCAGCCCAGCGACTACTGTTGCCCTTCGCATCTGCGATGGGTCGGTGCCCGAGTGGCCAAAGGGAGCGGGCTGTAAACCCGCCGGCTCAGCCTACGGAGGTTCAAATCCTTCCCGGCCCACACAGAACCAGGAGCGGCTGCCCCGTGCAGCCGCTCCTGGCGTTTTCGGCCCGGACTGCGTCCCCGCCCTGAATATCGGAGGCGGGGCATCGCTCACAGCATCAGCTGCAGCAGATCCATGTCGATCCAGCGGCCGAACTTGCGGCCGACCTCGGCCTCGGTGCCGATGTAGCGAAACCCGAGCGACTCGTGCAGGCGCCGCGAGGCGAGGTGCCCCGCGGCGATGCGGGCGATGACGGAATGGAACCCGTGAGACTGGGCCACGTTGATCAGTTCGCGCAGCACCAACCGGCCCAGGCCCTGCCCCTGAAAAGCGCGGTCCACGTAGATGGAGTCCTCGGCGGTGGCGTTGTAACCAGGGCGATCGCGGTAGGGCGAAAGCGACCCGAAGGCGATCACCTGGCGGTCTTGCACCGCTACCAGCACCGCGTAGGTACCTGCTCTGCGGGCCAGATACTCCTGCTGGCCGACCAGGGAACGGGCCACAAGATCCAAGGTATTGGTCGATGTCTCGACCTCCACGTTGTAAATCCGTCGGATAGCTTCGGCATCGGCCAGCGTGGCCAGCCGCAACGCTACGCCCTGCACCGCAAAGACCCTACTGGGAAGATCAATCTCGGTCTCGGTCGTGGTTGGGTCAGTTCCCGCGGACGGAATCCACGGTGGTCAGGCTGCGGCCCGGGTTGACATCGACCACGGCCGCGTTGGCGGCGATGGCCTCCAGCCTGGCCCATCCCAAGATCTCCAGATCGTCCGTGCACAGCACCATCTGTTGATGCTCAGCCAGCCGGTTGAGGAACTCCAGCACGGGAACCTTTTCTACCCATGCCAACCCGGCCAGGGGATCGTCGAGGAACAGCGGCAGGCCCTCGCCCCCGCCCAGGTCCCGAATAGCGGAGGCCCTGGCGATCAGACCAGCCAGGATGGCGGCGCTGGAGGCGGTGGCATCGTTGGTTTCGGGCAGGGGCACGGGCTGCAGGGCGGCCTGGAGACCGGCCATCTCCAACAATCGGCCCTGCTGGGCCAGCACCCAGGGGGCGGGTATGTCCCCGGCTAGCTCCTGCCACGCAGCAGTGTGTTCTCGATACCGCTGGGCCGCCTCGATCAACTGCTGACGGCGTTCGGCATCGGCCAGGGGGGAGTTCTCTAGCTGAGCGTCGAGCTCCTGGTAGGAGCCAGTTCCAGCCGCCCGAAGGGCCCGGTGTTCTGCTTCCACCGCCCGGTCCAGCTTCCTCTCATAGATCAAGCAGCCCCCAGCCAGGGCCCCGCAGCCCAAAATGACCCCAACGGCAGGCACCCAACCGATGGTGTTGAGGCTGATCACCGCCGATACCGGCACGGGAATACCAATGAACAGGGTGACGAGGCGAATGCGGAGGTGGCGCTGCTCCAAGGCAGTGGTGACCTCCCGGTTGAGGTAGGCGTCGGATACCGCCGCTACCGCCTCTGGCGTTGAGCGCACCCCCGCAGTGGCCTCCCGTAGGGCTCGCTCGGAGGAGACCGCCTCCCTCGCCACCGCCAGGAGCTGGGCCGCGTCGTGCGCCAGCAACCGGGTCATCCAACCCTCGGTGGGGTCGATCTGGGCCAGCTCGGAACCGTCGGCCAACAACGTCGGTCGGATCTGCGCTTGCTCCAGACCCAGGGGAGCCAGCACATCGACGTTGTCGGCGCCCACCCGGTACCGGTCGGTGACGTCCTGGCCGTCGTCGAGATCAATGACCCGGTGGGCCGCCCCGTAGGGCCGGAAGGCCACCAGGGACTGGTTGTCGTCCCTGGTGAACTCCACGTGGACCCCTGGGGCCTCACTGGAGAGGGCGGCCAACAGATGCTCAACCAGGGCGCGTCGATGGGCCGGATGGACATCGATGACGGTCAGGCGTCGATGTAGGTCGTAGGCGGCGGTCGTGCCGTCGGGGTACTGGTAGGAGATCCGGTCGAGTTGCACCGCGGTTCCCTGTTCAGTCGAGGCGAAGTGATGTCTCGCGGGTGGGGGCCGGAGGCGCCACAAGGTGGTCCCTGCGGAAAAGACTTGGGATCCGACCGACTGCGAGCTAGGCTAGCGTGCCCAACGGGTTCCTCCCTAGAGACTTCCCGCCTCGCCCCCTTAGCTCAGTCGGCAGAGCGTTTCCATGGTAAGGAAAAGGTCGTCAGTTCGATTCTGACAGGGGGCTCGTTGCGATCATGGCGGCGTAGCTCAGTCGGTAAGAGCACTCGGCTCATAATCGAGGGGTCGTCAGTTCGAACCTGACCGCCGCCACGCAACAGCTCTTCCGGCCTGGCCGGCAACGGGGAACGGGAAGCGCGAAATCTTGTCGCTCCAAGCCGATCCCGCGGCCAGCCGGGTTGTATCTGCTCTGATTGAGTTTGCATGCCCGTCGCCCAATCGTCATGTCCTCGTCGGTAACCCCCTCATCGCCTGCCGGGTCTGAATCGGCAATAGCTACTCGACTCGCGGGTCTGGTAGAGCGAGCCCGCGAGGGCGACCACGAGGCGTTCGAGGAACTGGTGCGAGCGACGTACATGGATGCTTATACGTTGGCCTACCGGCTAACCGGCGACGAAGAAGACGCCCGCGATGTGGTCCAAGAGGCGTACCTGCGGGCCTACCGCGGCCTCAAGCGGTTCCGGGGTGAGGCCCAGTTCACCACGTGGCTCTATCGCATCACCGCCAACTGCGCCTCCTCGGCCCTGGGCAGACGGGCCCGCCATCGTCATGACGTGCTCGAAGACGATGACGATGTGGTCGATGTCAGTGGCAGGGTCGATCCCGCCGAACGGGCCGATCGAGGAGAAGTTAGGGAAAGGGTCAAACAAGCCCTGGCCGAGCTGCCCCCCCGCCTGCGATCAGTGGTCGTGTTGCGCGACGTGTATGACCTGTCCCACGAGGCCATCGCCGCCGAGTTGGGCATCTCCGAATCGGCGGCCAAGGTGCGGTTGCACCGGGCCAGACGAAAGTTGCGCGAGCTCCTGTATCCCCTGGCCGGAGAAGACGAGGAGGTGGACCGACGTGCGGTGTGAGGACCTGACCGAATCGCTGCCGGGCGTGGCCGATGGCTCGATCAGCCTGAGCGACGCGGCCCGCTGGCACGCCGAGCGCTGTCTGCGGTGTCAGGCCGAGCTGGTGCAATATCGCAAATTGCTGCGCTCGCTGCGGGCCCTGCGTATTGAGGTGCTGGAACCCTCCCCCGGCCTGCTGGCGGAGATCTTGGCCGGCATCTCGGAGTCGGGTGAGCGCCACGCTGTGCGCCAACTGCTCAGTGGGCGCAAGGTGGCCTACGTCGGTGGCATCGCCGCGGCCACCGCCGCAGGGGCGGCCGGGGCGGTCGTACTGGCCACGATGTCGCGTCGCTCCCGCCTGCGTCTGGTGTCCTGAAGCGGCCATCTCGGCTACGAACCGCCAGCGGCCGGACCTGTCGGGGCGCCGGCAGTGCTAGGCTTGACCTCCCTTAGGGCAGTGGCGCAACTGGCAGCGCAACGGTCTCCAAAACCGTAGGTTGGGGGTTCGAGTCCCTCCTGCCCTGCTCCATGGCGTGAAGGTCGGCACCCATCACCGGGTACCGGCCCCACGGCGCGAGCCCAGCCAGGCGTGCCCGAAGCCGGTAGATCCCCTGCTTGGTCGCTAGGTTGCCTACGTCGAGCGCCGGAACCGTACGGATGTGTGAGGGTTGTCATGGCGATGAACATGAATCGTGAGCAGAAGCGCATGCTTCGCCGCGCCGGGTACCTCGATGCCGCCGGGGAGCCCACCTCCACCGCCAAGGCTCGCACCGCGATCACGCCCGCCGCGGCCAAGCGCGAAAGGACCTCACCGCGACAGTTTGTGCGGGAGGTGCGGGGCGAGCTGCGCAAGGTGGCCTGGCCCACTCGGGCCGAGGTCATCAACTACTCGATCATTGTGCTCATCTTCCTGGTCTTCATGACCGCCCTGGTCGGAGCGGCCGACTGGGGTTTAGCCAAGGCCGTGTTCTGGCTGTTCGACATCAAATGACCCCTCGATGACCCTGGCGCTGATCCCCGAGCTGACCCCCCAGAGGGCTCGGCCATGACCTCGGCCACCGACGAAGGAACGACCAACGTGGACAATCTCCAAGATGAGGCCGTGGCGCTCGAGGATCAGGACAAGCCCGACGAGCTGAACAAGCCCGACGAGCTGGACACCTCGGGGGCGGATACCAGCGAGGGAAACAACGCCCTGGAAGGGGCCGAGTTCGAGTCGTTGGGCGACGCTATCGATGCCGAGCAGTTGCTTGAGCAGGAAGCAGCCGAAGCGCCCGTCGAGATCAGCCCCTTTGATCGACCGGGCAAGTGGTACGTCGTACACACCCAGTCCGGTTACGAGAACAAGGTCCGCCAGAACGTTGAGGCCAGGACCCTGTCCATGAACATGGAGGGCCGCATCCACGAGGTGGTCATCCCCACCGAAGATGTGGTCGAGTTCAAGAACGGACGCAAGTCCGTCGTGCAGCGCAAGGTGTTTCCAGGCTACCTGCTCATCCGTTGCACCCTCGACGACGACTCCTGGTACGTGATCCGCAACACTCCCGGTGTCACTGGTTTCGTGGGGGCGGCCAACAAACCGTCGCCGCTGCGTCGCCACGAGGTCGAGCAGTTCCTGCAGGTCAAAGCGCCGGGCGAGACACCCGTGAAGAAGGGTCGCCCCAAGCTCGAGTACGAGATGGGCGAAACCGTTCGGGTCAAGGAGGGTCCCTTCGCCGACTTCTCCGGCGAGATCGTGGAGATCAACGAAGACCAGCTCAAGGTCAAGGTACTCGTCAATATCTTCGGACGGGAGACCCCAGTGGAGCTTGAGTTCAGCCAGATCGCCCGACTCTAGGCACGTCGCTTCCCCATCCCCAGCCCATCCGCCGGATCGTTCTTCTAGCCGCTGCGCCGGCGCCGACTGGCGTCTGCGGTGGCGGCAGGCCAAACTGTTCCGCCCCCAATCTCGAGGTAGATACCCCCATGGCCAAGAAGCAAGTCGTGGCCGTCGTGAAGATCCAGATTCCCGCCGGCAAGGCCACCCCAGCCCCACCGGTAGGCACCGCGCTCGGTCCTCACGGCATCGCCATCATGGACTTCTGTAAGCAGTACAACGCGGCGACGGAAGCCCAGACCGGCACCATCATCCCTGTGGAGGTGACCGTCTTCCAGGACCGCACCTTCACCTTCGTCACGAAAACCCCGCCCACTCCTGTGCTGTTGCGTCAAGCGGCTGGGGTCCCCAAGGGCGCAGCCAAGGTCGGCAAGGAAACGGTCGGTACCATCACCGACGCCCAGCTGACCGAGATCGCCCAGCTCAAGCTGAACGATCTCAACGCCTACGACATGGAAGCGGCCAAGGCCCAGGTGGCCGGCACCGCCCGCTCGATGGGCCTGCTCATCGAAGGCTGAGCTAAGGCTCAGAGACGCTGACCACATTCAAACTCGTCGCGGTGGAGGACCTCGCCACCGGACGCTGAGCACGAGGGAGCCATCATGGCGAAGGGTAAGCGGTACGACGACGCGGTGAAGCGTTTCAACCGGGACAACCAGCACAGCGCGGTCGAGAGCATCGACGTGATCAAGAGCCTGGCCAAGGCCAACTTCGACGAAACCATCGAGGTGGTGTTCCGCCTCGGGGTGGACCCTCGTAAGGCCGATCAGATCGTGCGAGGCACGGTGGCGTTGCCTTCGGGAACGGGTCGCAACGTCCGCATCGCGGTGTTCGCGGCGGGCGAGGCCGCTACCGCAGCCCGCGAGGCCGGCGCTGACCATGTTGGCGCCGAGGATCTGGTCGCTCTGGTCCAAGGGGGCATGCTCGATTTCGATGTGGCCATCGCCACCCCCGACCTCATGCCCATGGTGGGCAAGCTCGGCCGGGTGCTGGGTCCCCGTGGTCTCATGCCCAACCCCAAGACGGGCACCGTCACCCCTGACACCGCACGGGCGGTGACGGAGTTCAAGGGCGGGCGGGTTGAGTACCGCACCGACCGCTACGGCAACGTGCACGTGCCCATCGGCAAGGTGAGCTTCGCCTCGGAATCGCTGCTGGCCAATTTCGACGCCGTGCTGGAGGAGCTCACCCGAGCCCGTCCGGCCGCGGCCAAGGGCCGGTACATGCAGAAGGTTGTCATGTCCTCGACCCACGGCCCCGGTCTCAAGGTAGACCCCACCAAGGCGGTCGCGGAGAAGTAACCCCCACCCCAGCAAGCTTCGCCCCAGACCTCCGGCGCCGCCCTGCGGCTCCACCACTTTCCTGCCCACAGCAGCGAGGTGGTCCCCGGAGCAGGTGAACCCTGTCTCATCCTTGCCCCGTGCTTTGGAGACGTGGAGTTCGCCTTGGCGAATCCCACGTCTCACGCATTTTTCACCCCGGTACGCCGGGTCGAGTTAGGAACGGAGGAGCATGGACAACCCGAGGCCGGAGAAGGTGGCGGTCGTCGCCGAGGTGCAGGAAAAGCTCGCCTCAGCCGATGCCGCCATCATCACGGAGTACCGCGGCATGACCGTGGCCCAGATGAGCAATCTGCGTCGTGCGCTGCGGGGCCTGGGCGGTGAGTACAAGGTCTACAAGAACACCTTGGTCCGCATCGCCGCCAACAACCTGGAACTGAGCCTGGACGAGTTGCTGGTGGGGCCCACGGCCATTGCCTTTGTCAGCACCAAGGCCGACGGTGCCTCTGGCGATATCGCGGCGGTGGCCAAGGCGCTACGCGGGTTCGCCCGCGATGTACCCGCCCTGGTGGTCAAGGGGGGCGTGCTCGGCGGTCGAACCATCGACGCGGAGGACGCCCGCAACCTGGCCGACATGCCCTCGCGTGAGCAGCTGTTGGCCCAGTTCGCCGGTCTGCTGGAGGCCCCGCTGTCTCAGATGGCCAGCCTGATCGAGGCGCCGGTACGAGACATCGTCTACGCCGTGCAGGCCCTGATCGACAAGCAGGGCGGCGCCCCCGCCCCCGACGACAGCCCAGCCGACGACAGCCCAGCCGACGAGGTCGCTGCCTGAGGGGTGGCCAGCGTGGCTGTCGTTCCCAAGTCGTAGTTCCCAAGTAAAAAGCTCGTAGTAGGAGAGAAAAATGGCAATCACCGCAGACGAGATCCTCGAAGCAATCGGTTCCATGACCGTGCTCGATCTGGTCGATCTCAAGAAGAAGTTTGAGGAGAAGTTCGACGTCACCGCCGCCGCTCCAATGACCATGGCGGCCATGCCTGCCGGTGGTGGCGATGCGCCTGCCGCGGAGGAGGAGCAGACCGAGTTTGACGTCGTGCTCAAGGCGGCCGGTGGCCAGAAGATCCAGGTCATCAAGGAAGTGCGTTCGCTCACCAACCTGGGTCTGAAGGAAGCCAAGGATCTGGTCGATAGCGCCCCCAAGGCCGTGCTGGAAAAGGTCACCAAGGAAGAAGCAGCCAAGGCCAAAGAAGCCCTCGAGGGCGCTGGGGCCAGCGTCGAAATCAAGTAGCGCTGGCGCTTCTCGGTTTTGGGGGGCTCCAGCCGCCTGGATGTGTTCGTTTCGTTCGACCGGGTCGGGTTCGCCTTGAGTGGACCCGACCCGGTCGCGTCCAGGGGGCCGACTCAGCGCCGACCGAGTGGGCCGGGACCGTGGCCCAACTGCCACGAAGCCCCCGCGACGAGGCCGCCGCGGACGATCTCTTTGGCATCGGTCACCGCGTCGAGCAAGGACAATCCGCGGGCCAGGCCCCATGCGCTGGCCGCCGAGAAGGCGTCACCAGAGCCGGCGTTGTTGGTCGTCACCACCCGCTCCGCCACCAGCTCGTGGCGCTGGGATCCCTCCACCAGCACGTCGACGCAGCGCACGCTGTCCGGCCCACGGCCACCGGTGATCACGGTCGGGCAGGGCCAGGGGCCGTGGACGGCGTCGTGCTTGGCATCGGCGAGCAGCGCCGCTTCGATGGTGTTGGGGGTGGCCAGCCGGGCTCGCGGTAACAGCAGCTGGCAGTAGGCATGGGTCACCTCCTCTCCGAACAACTCCATGCCGTGGCGGTTTACCAACACCGGATCCACCACTAAGTTGGGCAGGCGGGACTGGCCGGCCAAGGCCGCCACCAGCTCCACCACCTCCACCCTGGCCAACATTCCCGTCTTAACGGCGGCCACCGCGAAGTCCTCCAGCACCATCTCGATCTGGTCCGCGATCAGCTCCAAGGGCAGTTGGTGGGTCGCCCGCAGTCCGAGGGTGTTCTGGGCGGTGACCACGGTCAGAGCACAACAGCCGTGGGCGCCGAGGGAGGCCAGCAGCCCGAGGTCGGCGCCGATGCCGTAGCAGCCCCCCGAGTCGGAACCGCCGATGCACAACACGACCGGCGGGGTGCTCACCGCTTTGGGGCCAGGCCGGCGGGGAGGTCTTCGCTGTACACGACGGTGAGGAAACGAGTGGCCCTGGTCAACGCCACGTATAACCCACGAAGGCCTGCTTCCGCGCTGCCGGTGAGCCCCGCCGTGCGACCGGCGATGGCGGCCGGTTCCACCAGCACCACCGCGTCGAACTCCAAGCCCTTGGCGTCCGTGGCGCTGAAGAGCCCGACTGGGGCCTCCAACACGTCGTGGGGGTCGTGGCGGCTGGCCCGGTCCGGGTCATCCTCGGGCGGGGAGAGGATCTTGGCCAGCGGGGCCAACAAGGCGTCAGGGGCAATGACGGCGATCTTGCCGTCGCCCAGCTCGCTACGTAGCCAGGCCACGTGGTCGGCGACCTCGGCCACCAGCCGTGACGGGGTGGTAACGGCGAAACGCGGCGCGGCGCCGGACCGACGCACCGAGCGGGGCGGCTGGACGCCGGGATCGGTGACGGCGAGCACCTTGGCGGCCACGTCCATGATCTCCGCAGGGGTGCGGTAGTTCACCGTGA
>JANPEN010000443.1:0-15386 GCA_031422955.1 Acidimicrobiia bacterium | reverse complement strand
CGGTGGCCGTGGTGCTGGCCCTGGTCGGGATCGGCGCCGCTTTCCTGGTGTATTTGCGGGGGCGCGGTGATCGAGGAACTATCGAGCAGCCGATCCTGGCTCGGGCCTGGGGAGTGGACGCGGCGTACGGCGCCTTCATGGGCGGCCCCGGCCGCCGCCTCTACGGCCTCATCACCGCCTTTGATCGGGTGGTGGTGGACGGTGCCGTCAACGGTGTGGCCACCTTCGTACGCGAATCCTCCCTGGAACTGCGCAAGACCCAGAGCGGCTACATCCGCAACTACGCGCTGGGCATCAGCATCGGCGCGGTTGTCCTGCTCGGTCTGCTGCTTTCCAAGGCAGGCTTTTGATGTTCGTCTCCCTAGCTAGCCCGGCGGCTCATCTGCTGGCTGCCACCGAGGTTTCCCCGCCCTTCCCTCACCTGCTGACCACCTTGATCGTGGTTCCCGCGGTGGGAGCCCTGCTGGTGGCGCTGGTCTCGCGGCAACGGCCGGAGACAACCCGCCAACTGGCCGTGCTCATGTCGGCCATGACCGGGGCCTTGTCGGTGTATCTGCTGGTGAAGTTCCAACAGGCCGAGGGTGACTTCCAGTTCGTGGAATCCTCGAACTGGATCAGCGAGTTCGGCATCGGTTGGAAGCTGGGGGTCGACGGAATCTCGTTATTCCTGGTGGTGTTGACCGGCGTGCTGTTTCCCGTCGCCATCTTGGCGGTCATTCCCGAGCACGACGCCAAGGCGTACTACAGCTGGTTGCTGTTGTTGCAGAGCGCCTCCATGGGCGTGTTCCTGGCTTTGGATCTGTTCGTGTTCTTCACCTTCTTCGAGCTGGTGTTGGTGCCGATGTACTTCCTCATCGGTAAATGGGGCCACGGCAACCGCACCTACGCGGCCCTGAAGTTCTTCATCTACACCATGTTCGGATCTGCCGTCATGCTGGTCGGTATCCTCACCTTGGTCCTGCTCACCCAGCGGGCCACCGGTGGCGATCTCACCTTCGATCTGCGGGCCCTGGCCGATGCCCAGGCCCTGTCCACCAACACCGCTCGGGCCGTGTTCGCCGCCTTCGCCCTCGCTTTCGCCATCAAGGTGCCCATCTTTCCGTTGCATACCTGGCTGCCCGACGCCCACACCGAGGCGCCCACCGCCGGCTCGGTGATCTTGGCGGGCGTCATGCTCAAGCTGGGCACCTACGGGTTCTTGCGGTTCGGGCTCTACCTATTCCCCGAGGCGGCCCGTTGGGCGGCCCCGCTGTTCCTGGTTCTCGGCGTCATCGGCATCATCTACGGCGCCATCGTGGCCACCATGCAGAAGGACCTGAAACGCCTGGTGGCCTATTCCTCGGTGGCCCACCTCGGGTTCATCGTGATGGGAACCTTCGCCCTCAATCGACAGGGCATCACCGGTGGCGTGGTGCAGATGATCAACCACGGTCTGTCTACCGGGGCGTTGTTCTTGCTGGTGGGCATGATCTACGAGCGTCGCCACACCCGCCTCATCGCCGAGCTGTCGGGCCTGCAGAAAGCGGCGCCGCTCATGGCTGGCGCCTTCACGGTGGTGATGTTGTCCTCCATCGGCTTGCCCGGGCTGAACGGGTTCGTGGGCGAGTTCCTCATCCTCAACGGCACCTTCACCGCCCATCGGTGGTACGCGGTGGTGGCCGCCACCGGGGTGATCTTGGCTGCGCTGTATCTGTTGTGGGCCTACCAGCGAACCTTCCACGGCCCCCCTCGCAGCACCGCGGATGCCGAGATGGCCGACCTGAACCTGCGCGAGGGCGCCCTGTTGGGCGTCTTCATCGTCGGCATCGTGTTCCTGGGCGTCTATCCCAAGCCCATGATCGAGCGCATCGAGCCGTCGGTGGAGCGACTCATCGCCCACATCGAAGACAAGACCGAGACCTTCGTCGCCCCCGAAGTGGTCCCCGCCGATGAGGCCGCCGCCGATGAGGCAGGCACCGACGAGGCAGGCACCGACGAAGCAGGCACCGGCGGGTTCGCCGATGCGCGCGATTTGACCGAGGCCTTGCACGCTGCCGAAGCACGAGCCGAAGCCGAAGCCGACCACTCAGCGGACGGTGCCGAACCGGCCGCTACCAGCAGCGCCGGCCATGGCGGGGAGAACCAGTGAGCCTCATCGCCCAGGCCTCGCAGGTGGTGACCACCACCGCCACCCCCAAGGTGGACTGGTGGGGGGTGCTGCCGCTGCTGTTGTTGAGCGCTCCGGCCATGGTGATGTTGCATGTGTCCTCGTTGTTGCCCCGCGTCTTCAAGGGCTTCTACACCTTGGCGACCGTGGTCATCGCGGCGGTGGCTGGAGCTTTTGCCATCGGGTTGTGGGGTAGGGTCACCGACCTCGAGCGGGGCCCGTTCACCACGCTGGGGGGCGCCTTCGGGGTGGACGGCTTCTCGGTGTTCATCACCGTGTTGCTGTGCGTGTCAGTGATCCTGGTGGCGTTGCTGGCCGATGACTACCTGCGCCGGGAGGGCCTCGAAGGGGCCGAGCTGTACGTGCTGTTGCTGTTGTCCGCCGCCGGCGGGGTGATCATGGCCTCCGCCAACGAACTCATCGTGATGTTCCTGGGCCTGGAGATCTTGTCCCTGGCCGCCTATATCCTGGCTACCGCCCACGTGCGTCGCAGCGCCTCCCAGGAAGCAGGCATGAAGTACTTCGTGCTTGGCGCTTTCTCCTCGGCGTTCTTCCTGTACGGCATCGCCCTTATCTATGGCGCCACGGGCACCACCAACCTCGTCGGCATACGGGTCTTCCTGGCCGAAACCACCTTGTTCGACAATGGCCTGTTGCTAGCCGGTATGGCTCTGTTGCTGGTGGGGTTTGGTTTCAAGGTGGCCGCGGTGCCGTTCCACACCTGGACCCCAGACGTCTATCAGGGCTCGCCCTCACCGGTGGTGGCCTACATGGCCTCCGGGGTCAAAGCGGCTGGGTTCGCCGGGTTGCTGCGGGTGTTCAGCGTGGCCTTGATCACCGAACGCAGCTCTTGGCAGCCCGTTGTGTACGTACTGGCCGTGGCCACCCTGCTGGGCGGAGCGGTGCTGGCCGTGGTCCAAACCGACGTCAAACGGATGATGGCGTACTCCTCGATCTCCCATGCCGGGTTCATCCTGCTGGGCGTGCAGGCGGCGTCGGGGCGGGGTACGGCGGCGGCGCTGTTCTACCTGGCCGCCTACTTGTTCATGGTGGTGGGTTCATTCGGGGTGATCACCGTGGTCAGCCGCCAGGGTGATAACTGCACCGCCCTGGCCGATTACCAGGGCCTGGCCTCCAGCCAGCCCTTGCTGGCGGCCGCCTTCACGGTGTTGCTACTGGCCCAGACCGGTGTCCCTCTCACCGCCGGCTTCTTCGCCAAGTTCGAAGTCATCGCCGCCGCCGTGGACGCTCGTAGCTACTGGCTGGGGTTGGTGGCCATGTTGGCCGCCGTCATCGGCGCCTTCGTCTATCTCCGCATCATCGTGGCCATGTACATGACAGACGCTCTGCCCAGCCCGACCTCAGCCGGCGAAGCCGTCGGCCCTACCTCAGCCGGCGAAGCCGTCGGCCCTACCTCCTCCGGCGAGGTCCTCGCCGGTGGCGGGGCCCGTCCCCTGCACGTTCCGGTCGGGGTGTGGCTGGCGGTCGGGCTGAGCGTGGCCGTCACCTTGTTGGTGGGCTTCTGGCCGGGGCTGGTCGCCTCCCTCACCGAAGACGCCGTTCCCGCCCTCCTCGGCGCCACCCCTCTCTAAGACGCCTGTCTTGGCCGCTCCCGGGTGGCGCCAGTAGGCTCCCGCGACGTGTCCGACTTCCTGCGCCACTATCTGACCGTCGGCATCTTCCTTGGTGTTGCCGTGCTGCTCGTGTCCGCCCTCCTGGGTGTTTCTTCGCTGTTACGGCCCTCCAAACCCACGCCCCAGAAACACATCGTCTACGAGAGCGGCGTCAACCCGGTCGGCACCGGGTGGTCTCAAAGCCAGATTCGCTACTACATCTTCGCCCTGCTGTTTGTGATGTTCGACGTCGAGGCGGTGTTCATCTTTCCTTGGGCCACCCGCCTGGAGGCGTATGGCCTGTTCGGCCTCATCGAGATGTTCATCTTCATTTTCGTGTTGTTCCTCGGCCTGGTCTACGCCTGGCGAAAGGGTGTATTGCGATGGGTCTAGTCGAGAGCGGCAAGCTCCCCAAGCCCCTGACCAAGCTGCTCAACATCAGCCGGAAGTACTCCATGTGGGTGTACCAGTGGGGTTTGGCCTGCTGTGCCATCGAGATGGGGGCAGCCTTTGGCTCACCCCGCTACGACGTCATGCGCCTCGGGGTCATCCCTTTTCCGGCCAGCCCCCGCCAGGCGGACCTAGTGGTCGTGTCCGGCACCGTGACCGACAAGATGGCTCCCGCTATCCGCCGGCTCTACGAGCAGATGCCGGACCCCAAATACGTCATCTCCATGGGTAGCTGCGCCAACTGTGGCGGCCCCTACTGGGACAGCTACTCGGTCACCAAGGGCGTCGACCAGATCATCCCCGTCGACGTCTACATCCCCGGCTGCCCGCCCCGGCCCGAAGCGCTGCTGGAAGGCATCGTGTTGCTCCAAGAGATGATCGCCAACGAGGACATGGCCGCACGCTGGAAGGGTGACCCCCTTGTCATCACCTGACACCGACGCTGACACCGACACCGCTCCCGAATACGTGAACCCCACCGCCAACGGCCTCGCCGATCCTCTGCGTGAACAGTTGCTTGCCACCCTGGCTCAGGAACTGGGCGAGGGCCTGGTTGCCTCCCATCTCGACCCCGGCCGTGATCTGTGGGTACGGGTTACCTCATCCGCCTGGGAGCAGGCAGGGCGGGTCGCCCGTGACCGGCTCGGCTGTCGCTACTTCTGCTATCTGTCCGTCATCGACTGGTTGCCTTCGCCCTTCGGGCGCAGCATGGACAGCGACGTCGACAACCGGCTCGAGCACGTTTCCCCCAAAGAACCCGAGGCGATGACCCACGGCGTCACCGGGGGCGACACCCGGTTCCAGCTGTTGGCCCGTCTCTACTCCATCGCGGATCGGGTTGGTTTCACCTTGAAGGCGGATGTCCCCGAGGACACCTTGACCATGACCAGCTGGACCAAACTGTTCGGCGGGGCCAACTGGCACGAGCGCGAGGCGTTCGAGATGTTCGGCCTCAACTTCGAAGGTCACCCCTCCCTGCGCAAGCTCTACCTGCCCGGCGAGTTCGAGGGTTTCCCCATGCGCAAAGACTTCCCGTTGCTGTCGCGCATGGTCAGGCCCTGGCCCGGCATCGTCGACATCGAATCCATGCCAGGAGTGGCCGACGACGAAGGGGCCGAGTAGCCATGACCGCCGTGAGCGAACGGCAACAGCTGGCCTACATCGCCAGCCAAGCGGCGGACATGCGCCTCAACGTGGAGTTGGAGACCGAGGGCATGACCCTCAACATCGGTCCTCAGCATCCCGCCACCCACGGAACCCTGCGCATCATCGTCAAGCTCGACGGTGAGCAGGTGGTGGCCGCGGATCCCGTTCCCGGTTACATGCACCGCGGTTACGAGAAGCTGACCGAGGTGCGAACCTTTCCGCAGGTGACCACCCTCATCAACCGCATCGACTGGCTGGGCAGCTTCGCCAACGAGGTGCCCTTCATCCTGGCCGCGGAACGGTTGATGGAGGTCGAAGCACCGCTGCGGGCGCAGTGGATCCGCACCATTCTGTTCGAGCTGTCTCGTATCGCCAACGTGGCGTTGTTCCTGGGCGACATGGCCGTGCAGCTGGGTGCCGTGACTCCGGTCTTCTACGCCTTCCGTGACCGCGAGTACGTGCTCAACCTCATCGAATCGGCCACCGGCGGTCGCTTTCACCCCAACTTCGACCGCATCGGTGGCGTCAAGGACGATCTGCCCAAGGGCTGGATCGCGGAGACCCGCCAGGTCATGGTCAAGGTCCACGCTTTTTGCGACGAGCTCGACGCCCTGCTCTTAGGCAACGAGATTTTCAACGCCCGCACCCGCGGCATCGGGGTGATTCCACCCGAGATCGCCGAGTCCTACGGCATGTCCGGAGCCAACCTGCGAGCCAGCGGGGTCGACTGGGACCTGCGCAGAGACGGGCCCTGCGGTTTGGTGTACGACAAGTTGGATTGGAAGGTCTGGACCCACCCCGACGGCGACAGCTTCGCCCGCTACTGGGTGCGCCTGCAGGAGGTCCGCGAGTCCGCCAAGATGGTGGTGCAACTGTGTGACGGGATGCCGGCAGGGCCGATCATGGCCAAGGTCCCCCGCATCATCAAGGTGCCCGCCGGTGAGGCCTGGGTCTCCACCGAGAATCCGCTGGGCGAGATGGGCTACTACGTCGTTTCCAAAGGGGATCTGGTGCCATTCCGGGTCAAGATCCGCTCGGCCAGCTTCAACAACATCAGCATCACCCCTTGGCTGTTGCGGGGCGTGTTCGTGCCCGATGTGATCACCATTTTGGCTTCGCTCTACTTCATCCTCGGAGACATCGACCGATGAGGGCTCACGCCATGGGTGCGTTGCTGGCCGTGGATCTGGCCTACTGGCAGGTCTCCATCCTGCGGGTGCTGGGGCTGTTGGCCGCGGTGTTGCTCCCGGCGGGGACCATTGTCTATTTGTTCCTGTTCAAGATGATGAGCTTCATGCAAAGCCGCCTGGGGCCCATGGAAGCAGGGCCGTACGGGTCCATGCAGCTACTGGCCGAGGTGGGCAAGTGGCTCCAGAAGGAAGACCTTGTTCCCGATGGGGCCGACCGGCGGGTGTTCGCCTGGGCCCCCATTGTGGTGGTGGCCTCTACCTTCATCATGTACGTGGTGGTTCCCTTCGGACCCGATGCCTGGTTCGCTGAGATACCAACCGGTATCTTCTTCGCCTTGGCCGTGTCTTCGGTGTCGGTGCTGGGCATCCTCATGGCCGGCTGGTCCTCGGCCAACAAGTACTCCCTCATGGGCGCCTTGCGTTCGGCGGGCCAGCTCATCGCCTACGAGCTGCCGCTGGTGCTGGCCGTTCTGGGCGTGGTCATCCAAGCCGGCACCATGGACATGCAAGGTATCGTCGCCGCCCAGCGCAGTGGGGAGATCTTCGGTTTCGGTGGTATCGGCAACCCCTACATACTCACCCAGTTCGTCGGCTTCGCCATCTTCATGATCGCCATGCAGGCCGAGCTGACCCAGCCCCCCTTCGACATGCCGGTGGCAGAATCAGAGTTGGTGGCTGGTTACCTGACCGAGTATTCCGGGTTCCGGTTCCTGCTGTTCTTCATCGGCGAGTACGCCACCGCCGGCGCCTTCTCGGCCATCGCGGCCACGTTGTTCCTGGGCGGTTGGGCGCTGCCCGGCATCGCTTTGGACGCCAACCTCATGAATGTGCTGGGCCCCTTGGTGGTCCTGACGAAGATGATGTTGGTGGTGTTCCTGGTGATGTGGTTCCGCTTCACCTACCCCCGCTTGCGGGAGGACCAGCTGCAAATCCTGGCCTGGAAATACCTGATTCCCATTTCCTTGTTGAACATCTCCGTGACGGCAGTACTGAAGGTGGCGCTCTGATGGGCCTCGTTCCTGGTGTGATCAAAGGCCTCGGCGTGACCCTCGGCGAGGCCAAGAAAACCATCTTCCCCGACGGCATGCTCAAGGCCCCTGCCCCCTCTCGCGGGGCGGTGACCGTGCAGTACCCCCACGTCAAGGAAGACCCCGCCCCCCGGGCTCGCGGGGTCATCGCCTTGAAAGAAGAGAACTGCACGTCCTGCATGCTCTGTGTCAGGGAGTGCCCCGACTGGTGCATCTTCATTGAGGCCCACAAGTACCTGGCCCCACCCCGCCGCGAGGGGGGAAAGCCCCGCCAACGTAACGAGCTGGACCGTTTCGATATCGACTACGCGCTGTGCATGTACTGCGGTATCTGCGTCGAGGTCTGCCCCTTCGAGGCGTTGTTCTGGAGCCCCGAATACGAGTACTCCGAGCCCCGTATCGCGGATCTGTTGCACGACAAATCCCGGCTGGGCCAGTGGATGGACACGGTGCCCGACTTCGAGGACTACGAGGTCGGTTCTGAACAAAAGAAGAAGAAGGTGCCCCGTTAGTCATGGTGGCGCAGAACATTTTCTTCGGGCTCATCGCCGCGGCCATGGTCGGGGCGGCCATACGGGTGGTGACCACCAAAAACATCGTGCACGCCGCCCTCTATCTGGTGGTGGTGCTGGCCGGGGTTGCCGCCCAGTTCATCCTGGTCGGGGCCGAATTCACCGGCGTGGCCCAAGTCCTGGTCTACATCGGCGCGGTGGTGGTGTTGTTCCTCTTCGGCATCATGTTGACCCGGGCTCGCATCGGGCACGAGGTCGATGTCGACACTGAACGGCGTTGGATCGCCGGCCTGGTCGCGTTGCTGCTGTTTGCGGTGATGACCTACGCCTTGGTCGATGGCTTCGACAACGTCGACATCGAGGCCAACACCGCCCTTGTCCCGCAAACCACCGAGCAGGTGAGCGACGCCATTTTCCGCGACTACCTCATCCCCTTCGAGGCGGTTTCGTTCCTGCTCCTGGCCGCCCTCATCGGCGCCATCGTCGTTGCCCGGAGGGAATAGCAATGTGGCTGAACCAGTTCCTCATTCTCGGCGCCCTGCTGTTCTGCATCGGGGTGTACGGGGTGCTCGCCCGCCGTAACGGCGTCATGATGTTGATGTCCATCGAACTCATCCTCAACGCGGTCAACATCAACTTGATCGCCTTCGGCGCCTTTCATGGCACCCCGGCCGGCCAGGTCTTTGCCCTGTTCGTGATAGCGGTGGCCGCCGCTGAGGTTGGCGTTGGTCTGGCCATCGTGCTGCTCATCTACCGCAACCGCTCGAGCATCGATCTCGAGTCGGTTGATCTGCTGAAGGGATGACCTCCGTGGTGCTGCTCGCCGCAGAGACCGCTGCCCACGCCGCCGAAAAGGCCGGGTGGTTGCTGGAGAACGCCTGGATCTTCCCCGCCATCCCGTTCGCCTCGTTCCTGATCATCCTGCTGGTGGGCAAGCGCCTGCCGCGCAAGGGCGCCGAGGTCGGCGTGAGCGCGTTGGGCCTGGTCTTCGCCTTGGCGGTGGTCGCAGGGGTGCAATGGATCAACCACGTTGACGCGGCCACTTCCGGCGCGGAAGAGGCGTCGAGCCTCGACTCGGCCGCCGCCCCGGCCCGACCCATTCAGTTCTTCGCCGAGCCTTCCGGGGAGGCTGGCGCCGGGGCCGAGGAGGAGCACGCAGTAACGCCAGTGGTGTCGGAATGGAAGTCGGACTGGTGGACGGTGGGCGGCGTCGACTTCGGGGTGGGCACCTTTGTGGATGGCCCCGCGGTGATGATGCTGTTCGTAGTGGGGCTGGTGTCGCTGCTGGTCCACATCTATTCCACCGACTATGTGGCCGGGGATGTGCGCTTCACTCACTTCTTCGCCTTCTTGTCGCTGTTCACCGCCTCCATGTTGTTGCTGGTGCTGGCCAACAACCTGGTCATGTTCATAACCGCCTGGGAGCTGGTCGGGGTGTGCAGCTTCGTCCTAATCGGCCATTGGTGGGAGGAGAAGGCCAACTCCGACGCCGCTCTCAAGGCCTTCTTGACTAACCGGGTCGGGGACATTGGCCTGCTCATCGGCATGACCACGTTGTTCTTCACCGCCGGCGGTGGCAAGACCTTCAACATCGAGGCCATCAACACTGCGGCCGCTTCGGGCGGCGCGAGCCACACCGCCCTGCTGGTCGCCTCGTTGTGCCTGTTGGCCGCGGTCATGTCCAAGTCGGGCCAGTTTGCCCTGCACACCTGGCTGCCTGACGCCATGGCCGGACCGACCCCCGTCTCCGCCCTAATCCATGCCGCCACCATGGTGGGGGCTGGGGTGTTCATGGTGGCTCGGCTCTACCCGGTGTTCTTCGAAGGCCTGAGCGTCGCCGGCAGCTCCATCAACCTGCTGGCCGTCATGGGTGGGGTCACCGCCTTGGTCGGTGGCTCCCTGGCCTTCGTGCAGCGAGACATCAAGAAGGTGCTGGCCTATTCCACGGTCTCCCAGCTGGGTTACATGGTGATGGCCCTCGGGGTGGGGGCGTGGACGGCGGCCTTGTTCCACCTCTTCACCCACGCCTTCTTCAAGGCCTGCCTGTTCCTGGGTTCGGGATCAGTGAGCCACGCCTGCAACCACTCCTTCGACATGAAGTCCGACATGGGCGGACTGCGTCGCCTCATGCCCCGCACCCACGCCACCTTCCTCATCGGCGCCTTGGCCCTGTCCGGGGCACCGTTCCTTTCCGGCTTCTGGTCCAAAGACGAGATACTGGCCGGTACGGGTGGCTTCGGGCTGAGCGACGGGGCCAACGGCACCTACCACCTCATGCTGGTCATGGGCCTCCTCACCGGCGGTATGACCGCGGCCTACATGACCCGCTGTTACTGGTTGACCTTCATGGGCGAATGGCGCGGGGCCAACTCACCCAATGCCCACCACGCCGCCCCCGCCAGTAGCCATGACGATACCCACGCCGTGGCCGCCGCTCACGACAGCCACGACAGCCACGACAGCCACGACAGCCTGCCCCATGAGTCGGGGCCTGCCATCACGGTGCCCCTCATGGTGCTGGCCGCCATGGCCTTCTTAGCCACCTTCGCCAACATCCCGGAGAAGTTCACCTTCGTCCCCGAGGGCTGGCGGTTGCGCTTCGAGCACTACATCGAGCCCAAGGCGGCCTACTTCCCCGGTATCTCCCACGCCGAGTTCAGCCCCGTCATCGCTCTGCTGTCGATCCTGGCTGCGGTGGGCGCATCCGGGGTGGCGGTGTTGTACTACCGCAAGGTCCAAGCCACCGATCCGCTGGCCACCGAGTTGGCCCACGGACCCACCAGCAGGGGCGGCTTGCCGGCCCTCGGCTACAACGTGCTGGCCAACAAGTTCTACCTGGACTGGTTGTACAACGACGTCATCGTCGCCTTCGTGAAGGGGCCCTTGGCCAGGGCGGCCAACTGGTTCAACCAGCACATTCTTGACGGTGTGGTCAACGGGAGCGCCACTGTCTCCAAGCACATGGCGGCCTTCACCTACAACGTGTTGGACCAGCGGGTGGTGGACGGTGTCGTCAACGGTTCCGGTTACGGGGCCTCGGAGGCCGGCGGCCTGCTGCGCCGCATGCAAAGCGGGCGGGTCCAGGCCTACGCCGCCCTCATGTTCGCCGCTGCGGCCGTGCTGGCCGCGGTTTTCGTCCTCGCTATCTAAGGTGAAGTAGGTTCAATCGCCGCATGAAGGACTTCCTGAACGACTGGGGTATCACCCTCATGGTGTTCCTACCGCTGGTAGGCGCCTTGGTGATGATGCTCATCCCCAAAGCCGAGGAGGAGCTGCACAAGGTGGTGGCCTTGGCCAGCACCTTGGCGGTGGCTGTATTCGGCGCTCTGCTCACCATCTACTTCGATTGGGACCGCACCGGTGAGCTGCAGTTCGCGGTCGACAAGAGCTGGATCGATGTCATCAACTCCCGCTACACCATGGGCGTTGACGGCATCTCCATGCCGCTGATCCTGCTCACGTTGCTGGTGGTGCCGCTGGTCATCATCTACAGCTGGAACCACTTCCCCGAGCCGCACAACCCCAAGGCTTTCCTCATCCTCATCCTGGTGCTGCACACCGGCATGCTGGGCAGCTTCGTGGCCCAAGACCTCATCTTGTTCTTCGTGTTCTTCGAGGTCGTGCTGCTGCCCATGTACTTCATGATCGGGGTGTGGGGTGGCGAGGAGCGCCAGTACGCCTCGATCAAGTTCTTCCTGTTCACCTTGTTCGGCTCGGCGCTGATGATCGTCAGCTTCCTGGCCCTGTTCTTCGTGACCGGCGCCAACACCTTCAACATGGTGGAGCTGTCCGCCCTGGTGGCCTCCAACGATGTGACCCGCACCGCCCAAATCCTCATCTTCGGCGGCATGTTCATGGGCTTCGGCATCAAGGTGCCCATGTTCCCGTTCCACACCTGGCTGCCCGACGCCCACACCCAGGCCCCTACCCAGGGTTCGGTCATCCTGGCTGCAGTGCTGCTGAAGTTGGGCACCTACGGCTTCGTGCGCATCGCGTTGCCCATCCTGCCCGAGGGGGCCCTCTGGTGGGCGCCCATCATCGGTGGCCTGGCTTGTGTCGGCATCATCTACGGCGCCCTTGCCTGTTTGGCTCAGACCGACATGAAGCGACTCATCGCCTTCTCCTCGGTGGCCCATATGGGTTACGTCATGTTGGGCATCGCCACCCTCACCGATTTCGGCATCAACGCCGCCGTGTTCGGCATGGTCGCCCACGGACTCATCACCGGCATGTTGTTCTTCATCGCCGGCTCGGTGAAGGAACGCTTCCACACCCTGGAGATCAAGCGGCTGGGCGGTCTGCTGGTGCAGGCCCCCCGCATGGGATGGATGCTGGGCTTCACCACCATGGCCTCCCTCGGCTTACCAGGCTTGGCCGGTTTCTGGGGGGAGTTCCCGGTGATCCTGGCCGCCTACAACCCGGCCGAAGGGCTTAGCGTCGGGCTGTTCCGCTTCTACATGTTCGTAGCCGCCCTGGGTACCGTGCTGGCCGCTGCCTACCTGCTGTGGTTGTTCCAGCGCACCGCTTTCGGCACTCCGTCTGAGGAGTTCGCCCACGAGCACATCCACGACACCCACGGCACCGAATGGATTGCTTGGGTTCCCATGCTGGTGCTCATCGTGGTGCTCGGTTTCCTGCCCGGGCTCATCTTCGGTATGACCAGCGACGCGGTGTCCGTGGTCACCGCCGCGCTAGGACGCTGAGGCCCCCATGCTGGCATCCATGTTGGCCCAAGTGGTCCAGGCGCCGTTCGACAAGCCCACGATTGACTTCCACGCCCTGGCGCCAGAGATCGTGCTGGTCAGCCTCACCGCGTTGGTGTTGATCTTCGACGTCGTCAAACTGGAAAACGCCCGTCGCTACATTCCCGGTCTCACCGGGGTGGCCGCCTTGGCCAGCATCATCCCCCTTATCTCCCTGGCCCTGCACGGCAGCGATCGTTCGCTGTTCGGCGGCGCCTACGTGGTGGACAACCTGGCCCTGGTGCTCAAGGCCATGTTCCTGCTCACCGGTTACGTGGTCACGTTGTTGGCCAGCAACTACATGGCCGAGGGAGATTTCTGGGAGAGCGAGTTCTATGTGATGTTGCTCTCCTCGATCCTGGGCATGGTGATCATGTCCTCGGCCAGAGATCTGGTCACCATCTTCGTGGCGTTGGAGCTGTTGAGCATCCCCGCCTATCTGATGGCCGCCTGGGAAAAGCGCAATCTGCGTTCCAACGAAGCGGGGCTCAAGTACTACCTCATGGGCGTGTTCGCCTCCGCCCTCATGCTCTACGGTATGTCGCTGCTTTTCGGTATCACCGGCTCAACGCTGCTGAGCGAGATCGGTGCCTCTATCGGCTCCGCTCGCAGCTCCACCCCGGTGGTCACGCTGGGCATCGTGTTGGTCATCGTCGGCTTCGGCTTCAAGGTTTCCGCCGTACCGTTCCATTCCTGGGCGCCGGACACCTACGAGGGAGCACCCACCCCTGTGACCGCCTTCCTGGCGGTGGGGTCGAAGGCGGCGGGTTTCGTGGCCCTTATCCAGTTGATCTTCATCGCTTTTTTGGGCCGTGCCGACGTGGTCGAGCCCATGATGTGGGTGCTGGCCGCGGCATCCATGACCGTGGGCAACCTAATCGCCTTGCGCCAAACCAACGTGGTGCGCCTGCTGGCTTACTCCGGGGTAGCTCAGGCTGGTTTCATGCTGGCGCCCCTGGCCGTGGTGGGCAGCAACCCCGAGGATGCGCTCATCGCGGTGGTGTCCTACCTGTTGATCTACGCCGGCATGAACCTGGCCGCCTTCGCGGTGGTCATCGCCGTATCTCGTCGGACGAACTCTGGAGAGATCTCCTCCTTCGGTGGGCTGTTTAGCTACGCCCCCGGGCTGGCGGTGGCCATGACCGTGGCCCTGGCCTCCCTGGCCGGGATTCCGCCCCTAAGCGGTTGGTTCGCGAAGTTCGTGGTCTTCCGGGCCTTGGTGGCGGCGGACTCGGGTTGGGCCTACACCCTGGCCATCGTGGTGGCGGTGAACTCCGTCATAGCCTTCTACTACTACGGACTGGTGCTGAAGGCCATGTGGTTCAGCGAGGCCCCCGACGGGGACACCACCCCCATCCGGGTACCCGCCTCTCTGGTCTCTGCCCTCGCCCTGACCGTGACCGTGACCATACTTTTTGGTACGTTTCCCAATCTGATCGGCCACTTCACCGGAAGCCTCGATGGGCTCCTGGCCGCCGCTAGCGGCGGCTAGCCAGCCCGACTGGCCGCCCGGGGCCTATGGGACGCTTCGTTTCGATGCGTTCATGGACAGCGCCCTCTACCACCCGGCGCACGGGTTTTATAGCGCCGGCCGGGGAGGCCCGGGGCGCAGAGGTGACTTCCTCACCTCGGTGGAGGTCGGTCCGCTGTTCGGTGCAGTCACCGCCCGCTATCTCGATCACGTCTGGGAGGAGCTGGGTCGACCCCATCCCTTCCGGGTCGCCGACGTGGGGGCGGGCCCCGGTACCTGGGCCCGCACCATCAAGGCGGCCCGGCCCCGCTGCCAGACGGCCCTGGCCCTCACCCTGGTGGAGCGATCCGCCCAGGCCCGGGCCGGCCACCCCACCGAGGTGGCCGGCACCGTCAGCGGCCTCGCGGAGCTGGGCCCCTGCCATGTCATTTTGGCCAACGAGCTGCTCGACAACTTGGCCGTGCGAATCTGCCAACACGACGCCGGTCGCTGGCAAGAGGTCTGGGTGGGCCCCCAGGGTGAGGAGCTGCGACCCCTGGCCGACAGCGCTGGCCTGGCCGACCGCGCTGGCCTGGCCGACCGCGCTGGCCTGGCCGACGGGGCGCGCATCCCGCTGGCCGAACAGGCCTGCGCCTGGGTGACCCAAGCTCGCAAACTCCTGGAGCCCGGCGGCCGCCTGGTGGTGTTCGACTACGGAGCCACCACCGCCGAGCTGGCCCAGCGGCCCGATGCGGGTTGGTTGCGCACCTACCGCGACCATCAGCAGGGACGAGCAGCCTGGCAGGACCCCGGCACCCAGGACATCACTTGCGAGGTCGCCTTCGACCAGCTCCCCGAGGCCAACGAGCGCATCAGCCAAAGAAGCTGGTTGCAGCGTTGGGGGCTGGCGGAGCTGGTGGAGGAGGGCCGAGCCCACTGGAAGGCTCGGGCCGCGGTGGCCGACCTGGCCGCCTGGGCCGCCCGCAGTCGGGTCAGAGAAGCCGAGGCTCTCGCTGATCCGGCCGGCCTCGGTGGGTTCTGGGTGGCGCAATGGAACCCAACCGAACCGATGGGCGCCGACGGCCGCGCAGCACCAACTGCTTCCGCTG
>JANPEN010000442.1:0-9431 GCA_031422955.1 Acidimicrobiia bacterium | reverse complement strand
GCCGACCCTGGCCACCTGGGCAGTGTCGACGGCATCGCCGCAGCCCACCAGGCCGGCGGTGCCAACCGCCATGCCGAGCACAACGACCACCGAGTGAGCTATCCCATGCTGACGAGCCACGGGGGCGCATGGTAGTGGCCCACCCCCACCCTTCAACAGTTCATCGATCGGCCCAGCCCTACCGGGGGGTGGGCTGACGTGGCCATTTTATTCTCGGCGTGGGCTCGGGCGAAGCGCCCAGTGAGCGCATCGTCGACCAGCCAGTAGCGTCCCCCCGGTATGAAGCTGCCTATCGATCACCTCGTGTATGCCACGGTCGATCTGGATTCCACCGTGGTGGAGCTGGCCGAACGGATGGGGGTGCGGGCCAGCCCGGGGGGCCAACACGTGGGGCGCGGCACCCACAACGCGCTGGCCCACCTGGGGGGCCGGACCTACCTGGAGATCATCGGCCCCGACCCATCCCAGAACATACCATCTGGTACGGCATTGCCCTTCGGGATCGAATCAATGACAGAGGCCGGTTTGGCCTGGTACGCGCTGGCCTGTTCGGACTTGACCGCCACCGTGGACGCCATTCGAGCCGCCGGTTTGAGCGCAGGCACCCCCTTGGCCATGCAGCGGGCCCGCCCCGACGGGGTGCTCTTGCGTTGGGAGTTGGCCAGCCATGCCGAGATCCCCGATGGCGGCGCGGTGCCCTTCCTCATCGACTGGCTGGACAGCCCCCATCCCAGCGCCGACACGCCCAGGGGCTGCACCCTCATCGCCTTGGAGGTACGCCACCCCGAGCCCGAACGGATTCGCCGCCACCTCGAGCTGCTGGCCCAACACTGCGCCGGCGACCCGCAGAGCGCGGACCCCGAGGTGACCTTGGTGGAGGCCGATGAGGCCCGGCTGGTGGCCCGTATCGATACCCCGCGGGGCGTTATCACCCTGAGCTGAACCCCGCTGGCCCTGCCCTGACAGGGTGGGCCCAGGCCGTCGCGTAGCATGGCGGCCCATGCGGACCGGCGTTTTTCTCTTTGGCGGAGTCGAGATCGACGATGCGGGAGCGGGCCCACCGGCGCCCACGGATCGCCGAGCCGACAACGACCGCGTGTGGCGGGCAACCGAAGCCATCCTCGACATAGGGGTGCGCAGCGACCAGCTCGGCTACGACATCTTCTGGCTCACCGAGCATCATTTCCAGCACGAGGGCTACGAGATCGTACCCAACGGTATTCTCTTCGGGGCCACCCTGGCGGAGCGCACCAAGCGGATCAAGATCGGCACCATGTTCAACGTGGTCGGCCAGTGGCATCCGCTGCGATTGGCCGAGGATTTTGCTTATCTGCTCAACATTTCCGGCGGCCGAGCGGTACTGGGGGTGGGCCGGGGCACCGTACCCCGAGAGGCCGAGTCACTGGGGAGCAGGGTCGGCAGCTTCGACAACCCCGACATGGTCGACGCCGACACCTTCAACCGAGCGCAGTTCGACGAGGCCATTGCCGTCATCCAGGCCGCCTACGCCAACGAGCGGTTTTCCTTCTCCGGCCAGCATTTCACCTTTCCCCCGCCTGGTATTCCCGATCGGGGCGGTTTCGTGGAATCGCTCACGTTGGTGCCCCGGCCCCGCTTTCCGGTGGAGTGGTGGCAGGCCATCACCTCGCCCCCCACCTTGGCCGCGGTTCCCCGGCGAGGTTTCGGTGGAGTCTTCTGGCTGAAGAATCACCGCTTCATCAAGCAGTGGTGGGATCAATTCGGCGACAGCTTCGAAGCCCACCACGGCCGGGCCCTGGCTCCCGGCGAGGGACGGATGCTGGTGCTCAACATTCGCATCGAGGACAGTTACGAACAGGCGCTGACCTCGGCCCGACCCGGCCATGACGAGTTCTGGAAGTTCCTCGGCCCCTACGGCTGGAGCAGGGGCTACGCGGGGGCCGATGGCCAGCCGGCACCGGCAGGGCTGATCCCCACCTTGGAAGAGTCCCTCGCCAACCGGACCTGGATCGTGGGCACCGCCGAGCAGGTGGCTGAGGGCATCGACGCGTACCGCCAGGAGCTGAGCCTGCAGGAGTTGTGCATCTTCCCCAACTTCAGCGGCGATAGCTACGCCAAGACCGACGAACAGTTGACCCGCTACGCCGAGCTCGTGCGGCCCCTGCTCGCGTGAGCGGGCCGGGGCGGGCCGAGCCGAGCCGACCTAGCCCGTGCGCAGTCGCACCACACGGGCCGGTGCCCCCACCGCCACGGCGTAATCGGGCAGGTCGCCGGTGACCACGCTGCCGGCGCCGACCGCCACCCCCCGCCCAATAGTGACCCCGGGCAGCACCACTACCCCGGTACCAAGCCAGGACCCGGAGCCGATGCGCACCGGCGCCTCGGGCGGGGGCCACTGGCGCCCAATGGGCAGCTCAACGTCGCTGAGCCCATGGTTCTGATCAGTGATGTAGACGTTGGGACCGGTGTATACGTCGTCACCGATTTCAATGCTGAAGTGACCCACGATCGAGTTACCGCGGCCGATCACGCAGCGATCACCGATGCAGACCACCGCGTCATGGACCATGGCCTGGCCCGGCACCATGCCGGCGGTCAGGCTGACCCACGGACCGATCATGGTATGGGCTCCAATTCGGATAGACCCCTCGTTGTAGAGCGCTGACCAGGGGAAACAGAGCAGGCTACCCGGCCCGAAGGCACCGAAGCGGGCCGCGCGGGCAGTGCCGCCATGAATGGAAGCGGCCACCGCCACCCCATCCCAACGGCTATGCAAGACCTCCACCAGGCGAGCGGTGAGCCGGCGCTGCAACGGAAGGCGGAGCCGGTCGAGCACGAGCGGCACGCTAGTGCCGGGCTGCGGGAGGGAGACGGTGGCTCTCTCTTCCCCCCGGCCGAGAGAGCCACCGCCTAATTGAAGCTTGGTCTGCGGGCGCCGCTGTTAGCACCGGGCCGCTGTGACCATCTACACCATAAACGGAGTTGAATCCTCCGTCAACTTCGGGCCGGGGGCTTCACTCGTCGGAGCTGCGCCGGTTGCGAACCGCGGCGAGCACGATGAGAACGACGCCGGCGAGAGCGATCAAGAACACGAAGGTCATGCCCCGATGATCGCGCCACTGGCCGGGTTAGCGGTACGCCATCGCACGCCACAGGCCGGCGGCAGCACGGCGGCCCGCGGCAGCACGGCAGTAGGTTGGGCGCCGCCCCGACTGCGGAGGATCCCATGGCCGAATACGGCGAGCGTCAGGCGCAGTTCGCAGATCAGATGAGCGATGTCGAGGCGCTCATGTGGAACGTCGAGAAGGACCCGTGGCTCAGCTCCACCATGGCAACGGTGGTCATCACCGATCGGCCGGTCGACGCTGTCCGTCTCCACCGTCGGTTGGCGTCAGGGGCGGCCAGCATTGCGCGGCTGCGAGCCAGGGTAGAACCGGGGCTCGGCCGCCTCACCGCCCCCCGCTGGCAGCCAGACCCGGAGTTCGACCTCGGCTACCACGTGCGGCGCATTGCGCTCCCGGCCCCCGGCGACCAGGCCACCTTGTACGAGGTGGCCGGCCGCATCATTGAGGACCCCTTCGACCGAACCCGTCCGTTGTGGCAGTTCGTGGTGGTGGACGGCCTGGCCGACGGGCGCGGTGCGCTGATCGTGAAGTTGCACCACAGCGTCACCGACGGTCTCGGTGCCCTGCGACTGGCCGAGCAGTACATGGACAAGGATCGAAAAGCCACTGGGCGCGTCGATGCCGACGTCAACCTCGACGCCGTCATCGCCGCCGACCTGGCCCAACCGAGCCGCGGCCCCGACCAGGCGCCGTCCTCAGACCGGCCCGCCGGTGGCGCGGGCCACATGGCCGGAGGCGCCGCGCACATGGCGGGCGGCGCCGCCCAGGCCGCCCGGCGGTGGGCCGGCGATGCCATGGTTGCCATGGCCGATCCCACCCGGCTGACCCAATTGGGTGAATCCCTGGTCACCTCGTTGCGGCAAGGAGCTCACCAAGCCAACACCGGCGAAGCCCCCTCCGCTTCGCCGCTGTGGGCCCGGCGCAGCCGCCGGCGGGTGCTGCGCACCTTGGAGTTGGACTTGGCCACGGTGAAGGCCGCGGCTAAGGCATCGGGCGGGTCGGTCAACGACTTCTTCCTGGCCGGGACGGCCTTAGCAGCGGGGCGTTACCACCAGCGTTGCGGTCTGGCCCTCGAGCAGGTGACGGCCAGCTTCGTGGTCTCCACCCGGGGTAAAGACGAGGTGGCCGGCAACGCTTTTCGCCCGGTAAAAGCGACCATACCAACAGGCATCACGGCCAGCGCGGATGGAACTGACGGGGTGGGGGCGGCCAGGGCCAGCCTGGTGGCCGAGGTGCATACGGTGTTGGCCAACCGGAGGGCCGAGGTGGGCCCCGGTGCCGGGCTGCTCGCCTCCCTGGCCGGCGCGGTCAACCTGATGCCGACCTCCGTGGTCACCCGCTTGGCCAGGGCTCAAGCCGCCGGCATCGACTTCGCTACCTCCAACGTGCGTGCCGCGCCGTTCCCCGTCTACATCGCGGGCGCCAAGGTTGTGGCCACCTATCCGGTGGGCCCGGTGGCCGGCACCGCCTTCAACCTCACGATGATGTCCTACTGCGATGGGCTGTTCCTGGCGCTGCATGCCGACCCGGTGGCGGTGCAGCGACCAGACGAGCTGCTGGCTTGCCTGAACGAGGCTTTCAATGAGTTGCTGGCGGCGGTCGCTCCCCGCCCCAAACGCAGCGCCGCTAGCCGGCCACGAAGGACGCCGTCACCGTCGTCCGCCCGTCGTCGTGGAACACCGCCCTGATGTCCTGACCGCCGATGGCGCTGGTGAAACGGATCGAAAGACCCTCGGCTTCTGTCTTCACCCCGTCCAGCCGATAGGGGTCCTTGGCCACCACGTCGAGCAGGGTCAGACCGTTGGCGGTGACCCGTAGCACCACGATGCCGCCGGCGAACTCGAGCCGGTGCTCTGTGCCAGCGTCACCCGCCTTGGCCGCCTCCAGCACAACCACCGTGGAGGAAGGCCCAGGACTCGAGGTCGGTGAGCCGGGAACACTCGAAGCGGTCGTGGTGGGTCGGGTCGTCGTGGTGGGTCGGGTCGTCGTGGTGGGGGCCGTTGCGACCGCTGCCGTGGTTGCAGTGGCAACGGCCGGTCGAGGCGGGGGGACGGTCGTGTCGGGCGAGGTCGTGGCCGAGGCGGTGACACTATCGGTGGCGGTGCCGGTGGGTGGGTCGAAGGGGTTAGGTGGGTCGAAGGGGTTGGCGACCCCGTCATGAGGGCTGGTGCCCTCGGGCCCGGGACAATCCGAGCAGGACGCAGCCCCTGTGGTGGTCGCCCCGCTGATGGTGGTCCGGGGGTTCGGCCCGCTGGCCGCTGCGCTGTGATCGGCAGGGACGGTGCCTCCAGCCGGCGTGGCCGGGCGCGGGCGGGTCGAGGTGGAGGTGGAGGTGGAGGCGACTTCGTCGCCAGGCCGGCTCAGTTCCGCTGCTGGGTAAGGGGCACGAGACCGGGGCTGCGCCTGGTCCTCGGCGAGCCCCGAGGTGGTCGCCGAGGAAGCCGAAAATCCTTCGAAGGTGTCTTCAGGGCCACCGGTGAGCACGGTGGTGGGGCGGCTGGTCTGCTGTTGGAGCGAAACCAGGATGGGCGCGGCCACCGCCGCGCTGGTGGCGCCGGCTAACACCAGGACCCGCCACGCCACCGACCGTCGCCGACCGCTCGAGCCCGTCGGGCTCACCAGTGCTACACCCATTCGAACTCTGGAGCGATGTTCTGCTGTTTCGTGCCCATGCAGTGAAGATCTTCCTCGGAGCTGGGCTACCCGCCGCGAGGAGCACCGCCTGCATGGCAGTGTACGGGGGGCCTCGGAGGTTCAACCCTGAGCACCGCTAGCGTCTCTGTGGTGAGCCGGGCCGCTGCCATCTTCGACCTCGACCGCACCCTGTTGGATGGTGCTTCGTGGCCGATCTATCACCAAGCGCTGGTGCAGGAAGGGGTGGTGAGCGCGGGTGGGGGCGCCGCCCTTGGCATAGTTTTCGGGCTGTTCCGAGGATTGGGTGAGAGTTTTCTCAGCATGCAAGCCACCCGGTTGGCGGCGGGTCGCACGAGGGGCTGGTCGCTGGCCGCGGTCGACGCCGCCGCCGTTGCGGCCCTGCCCGAGCTGTTGGCCGAAGTCCACCCCTATGCGCTGGTCCTCATGGAGGAACATCGCCAGCGGGGGGACCTGCTGGTGTTGGCCACCACCACCCCCTCCCGACTGGCCGGCCCGCTAGCCCAGGCGCTGGGGTTCGACGCCTGCTTGGCCACCCGCTACGGCGAAATCGAAGGCGCCTTCGACGGCACCATCGAGGGTCCCTTCGTGTGGAACCGCGGCAAGTTGAACGCAGTGCAAAGCTGGGCTTCGGCCAACAATGTGAGCCTGGCGGCCAGCTCGGCCTACTCCGACAGCTTCTTCGATGCGCCGTTGCTGGAAGCGGTGGCCCATCCCACCGCGGTCAACCCCGACCCCCGCCTGGCCCTGCTCGCAGTGCTGCGGGGCTGGCCCCTGCGCTGGCTGGACAAGCCGGCGGGGGTGGTCAAACTGGCCGGCCGCGAGTTGCAGGAGCTGACCCGACCCCTGCTCAACCCCGCCTTGCTGCCCAACGCCCGGTTCCATTTCGAGGGACTGGAACATCTGCCCTCCGAGGGCGGCTACATCCTGTGCGCCAACCATCGCAGCTATTTCGATCCCACCGCCATTGCCCTGCTGTTGGCCAAGGCCGGTAGAACCTGTCGTTTCCTGGGTAAAAAAGAGGTATTCGACGCTCCGGTGGTCGGCACCCTGGCCCGCGTACTAGGCGGTATCCGAGTGGACAGGGGCACCGGGAGCGACGAGCCGCTGGCCGCCGCCGCCCAGGCCCTGGCCACCGGCGACGTGGTGGCCATCATGCCCCAAGGTACGATACCCAGAGGTATGGCCTTCTTCGAGCCAACGTTGAAAGGACGTCTCGGCGCCGCTCGCCTGGCCGGGTTGACTGGCGCCGCGGTGGTGCCGGTGGGCTTATGGGGAACCGAGCGGGTATGGCCCCGATCCGCTCGTCTGCCCCATTTCGACGTAGCCCGGCCACCCGCAGTGCGCGTCATCGTGGGCGAAGCGCTACAGGTCCTGGGACGCAGCGCCAGCCGTGACACCGAAACCATCATGGCCGCCATCACCGCGCTACTCCCAGCAGAAGCCCGCCAACCCCACCAACCCACTGACGACGAGCTGCGAGCCACCTTTCCCCCCGGTTACCACGGCGAGCTGCGAAGCCGGTCGTAGGGAAACGGCGAGCTGCGGATTGGGCGCGGCGATAGCATTCGTCCATGACGATGTCAGCGTTCCTGCATCCCTTCGCCAAGCCAGCCAAGGACGCCGCCGACTTCATCACCTTGGTCAGAGGCCAGGGCAGCACCCTGTGGGATAAAGCGGGCAACGCCTACATCGATGCCATGGCTTCGTTGTGGTATTGCAACGCCGGCCACGGCAACCGCGCCATCATCGAAGCGACCAAGGCCCAGCTCGACACGCTGGCCACCTACAACACCTTCGACCCTTGGACCAACGAGCCGGCCGAGGCGCTGGCGGCCAAGATCGCCGCGGTGGCGCCCATGGACAACGCCAGGGTGTTCTTCACCTGCTCGGGTTCCGAGGCAGTGGACACTGCCCTCAAGTTTGCCCGCCTCACCCAGAACCTACGGGGCGACCCCAAACGCCAGCTCCTCGTCAGTCGCAGCGGCGGCTATCACGGCACCGCCTACGGGGGCACCTCGGTCCAGGGCATCCCCGCAAATCAGGCCGGCTGGGGCGAGCTGGTGCCTGGGGTGGTGACGGTGGACCAGAACGACATCGAATCCGCCGCCCGCCTGTTCGCCGAGCGGGGCCGGGAGATCGCCGCCGTCATTGCCGAACCAGTGCAGGGCGCCGGGGGCGTGTATCCCCCCGCGCCCGGTTACCTGGAGGGTTTGCGACGCCTGTGCGACCAGCACGGGGCCCTGCTCATCTTCGACGAGGTGATCTGTGGCTGGGGCCGGCTGGGCCAGTGGTTCGGCAGCCAGTACTTCGGTGTCACCCCTGACCTCATCACCTTCGCCAAAGGGGTGACCTCGGGGTACGTGCCTCTGGGCGGGGTGATCGTCAACCGGGCCGTGTGCGACGTGCTGGAGAGCGACCCTGACTACGTGTTGCGTCACGGTTACACCTACTCGGGCCATCCCACCTCGTGCGCGGCGGGGGTAGCGGCGCTCAAGGTGTACGAGGAAGAAGGGCTTTTCGAACGGGCCGAGGTCATCGCCAAGCTGCTGGGTGAGGGGCTCCAGGCCCTGGTCGAGGACGGCGCCCTGGTCTCCAAACGCGGCGCCGGGGGGGTATGGGCGGCCGAGGTGGCGGCCGAGGTCGACGTAGTCAAGGTGCGTGACACCATGTTGGCCCAAGGGGTGATCGCCCGACCGTTGGTCAACGCCATCGCCATCTGTCCGCCCCTGGTGATCACCGACGACGAGTTGGGCCGGGTCATCGATGCCCTGGCCGTGGCCCTGCGTTGAGCGAGCACGCCGGGGTCGCGGGGCGCGCCGAACCAGCCGCGGAGCCCGCCGGCGGACCCGTCACCGATCGTTACGCCAGTTTCCCAGCCGGGTTCTTCAGCCGGATCGATGAGGACGACGATGAGCGGTTCTACGTCCAGCCCCGCCTGGTCACCCACATCGACGCCGGGGCCATCAGCGCCGTAACGGCTTTCTACGCCGAGCTCGGCCTCCACGGCAGGGTGTTGGATCTGTGCAGCTCGTGGATTTCCCACCTGGGCCGACGACCCCAGGAGCTGGTGGTGTTGGGCATGAGCGCGGCTGAGTTGGCCGCCAACCCCGCCGCCCATGAGCGTGTCGTCCAAGACCTCAACCAGCGCCAGGAGCTGGACTTTGCCGACGGCTGGTTCGACGGGGCGGTGTGCACGGTGTCGGTGGACTACCTGACCCGCCCGCTCGAGGTGTTCGACGAGGTGGCCAGGGTGTTAGCGCCGGGAGCGCCCTTCGCCTGCACCTTCTCCAACCGCTGCTTTCCGACCAAAGCCATCCGAGGCTGGCTAGCCAGCGACGACCACTTCCACGCTCAGCTGGTGGCGGAGTACTTCCGCCGCTCGCAGGGCTGGGAGGAACCCAATGTGGCCCACCGCAACCGCGGCGCGGCCGGCGATCCGCTCTACGCGGTGTGGGCCCGGCGGGCCGCCGCCCCCTGATCGCCGCCGGCGGGTCCACCGCCGGGGGTGGCGGGACGGCGATACTTTTCCGGTGCGGACCGACCACCAGCCACCACGCCGGCTTGCCACGGCCGCCCCGGTTTCCACGGCCGCCCTGGTTGCGACCGCTGCGCTCCTGGTGGCCGTGCTCGCCGCCGGATGTGGCCAAAGCGAAGCTCGAGGGCTGCGGACCG
>JANPEN010000441.1:0-6713 GCA_031422955.1 Acidimicrobiia bacterium | reverse complement strand
CGGCGGCGGCGGCCGCCGCCCCCGAGTTGGCCGCTTCGGTCCTGCCCTTCGCCCGTCAGGAACTCGAAGCCCAACGTCGGGCCGGCAGACTGCTGGTTCTGGCCACCACCACCCCCGAACCGCTCATCGCCCCTATCGCCCGCCTGCTGGGCTTCGACGGCGTGGTGGCCACCCGCTGGGCGACAAAAAATGGGAACTATCTCGGGGCAACCGAGGGCCCGTTCGTGTACGGAGCAGAGAAGCTGCGGGCCGTGCAGCGCTGGGCCGAAGCGCACAATGTGGCGCTGGCGCACAGCGTGGCCTACTCCGACAGCGCCTTCGACGAGCCGATGCTGGCCGGTGTCGGCTCCGCCGTGGTCATCAACCCCGACCCCCACTTGGCGGTGCTGGCTCGGCTGCGGGGTTGGCCGGTGCGTCATTTCGACGTGCCGCCGGGCGTGGTCAAGCTGGCTGGCTACGAAGTCCAAGACTGGCTTCGGCCCTACAACCGACCCGAGCTGTTGCCGGCTCGGTTCAGCTTTACCGGCCAAGAACACATCCCCGCCCACGGCCCCGCCATTGTGGTGTTCAACCATCGCAGCTACTTCGACGCCACCGTCATCAACCTGCTGATGGCCCGGGTCGGCCGCTCGGCCCGCTTCCTGGCCAAGAAAGAGCTGACCGACGCCCCCGTTCTGGGCCGGCTGACCCGCGCCCTTGGCGCCATCCGGGTGGAAAGGGCGTCGGGTTCCGACGAGCCCCTAGCCACCGCCGCAGCCTGCTTGGCCGCGGGGGAGCTCATCTGCGTGGCCCCCCAGGGAACGATCCCGCGTGGCCCCGCCTTCTTCGATCCTGAGCTGGTCGGCCGCTGGGGAGCGGCAAGGCTGGCCGCGCTCAGCGGCGCCCCCGTCATTCCCGTTGGCTTGTGGGGCACGGAGGCGGTCTGGCCGCGAAACGCCCGTGTGCCGCGCGTGGGTCTTCGCCGGCCGAAGATCACCGTGACGGTGGGCCCCCCAGTCATCCTGGCCCCGAGTGGATCAAAGAAGGTTCCCGCGGCAGACGCCGACACCAGAACCATCATGGCGGCCATCGTCGCCCTGCTTCCCGAACAGGCCCGTCAGCCGCACATGGCCACGGAGGAAGAATTGGCCCGTACGTATCCGCCCGGTTACCGGGGCGACGCCTCATCGGAGCACAAGCGCCGGCCGGGGCGAGATACGATGGCCCCGACACGCTGAGCGTAGGGAGGGTGAAGACCATGGCCCGCGTCGGCTTGCTCTACCCGGCGGCCCGCACCTTGCTGTCTACTTGCAGCCGAACCGTATTCCCCACCTCGGTCACCGGCCTAGACAACGTGCCCGTCGAGGGGCCGGCCATCCTGGCCCCCAACCACATCTCCTTTCTCGACTCGGTGTTGTTGATTGCCCGGCTCCCCCGCCGCGTCGTTTTCGTGGGCAAGGCCGAGTACCTCGACAGCTGGAAGACCCGCTTCCTGTTTCCCGCTATCGGCATGATTCCCATTGATCGGGGCAACCCCAGGGCATCGTTGACCGCGCTGGACCGCGCCGCTGAGGTGTTGGAGGCGGGGCTGCTGTTCGTCATCTTCCCCGAAGGCACCCGCTCTCGTAGCGGGCTGCTGCACAAAGGGCGCACCGGCGTGGCCCGCCTGGCCCTGAGCACCGGCAGCCCCATCATACCGGTAGGTATTGTTGGCACGGACCTGGCCCAACCCCCCGGCGCAGCCTTACCTCGGCCCTTTCGGCGCTGCGAGGTGCACTTCGGCTCGCCGCTGGCGGTGGGCCACTACCAGGGCCGGCGCGGTGCCGATGTCTACCGCAGCCTCACCGATGAGCTGATGTTCGAGATCGGCCAATTGTCCGGCCAGCGCTATGTGGATCGCTACGCCGAACGCCCAGCCGTCTCCCCACTACCAGAAGACCCCCTACCGGACACCGCGCCGGACACCGCGCCGGACTTCTCGGGCGGCCCGCCGAACACCGAGCAGGGTTGGTCCCCCACTGGCGCTGCCGCCTCCTAGCCTCAACGGGCGGGGGATCAACGGGCTGGGCCCAGGAAGGACAACGACATGCCGGTAGGTCAACCGGGCGGCGGCGACCACGCCGAGACTCGCGCCCCAATCTCGCCGCCCAATCCTTGGTTGCAACTGCTCGAGCATCGACTCCCCTTCGAGCTGGGGGCCCTCGTCGCGGCATCGCCGGCCCTGCGCCTTTTAGGCCGGGGCGATCGTCATCCGGTGTTGGTGTTGCCCGGCTTCACCGGCAGCGACGCCTCCACCCAACCGCTGCGTTGGGCCATCCGCAGCTGGGGATACTGGGCCCATGGCTGGGGGCTTGGTCGCAACCTCGGTCCGTCACCATCCGTCGTGGCTGGCCTGACCGAGCGGCTCGAGCGGCTCCACCGCCGTCACGAAGCCAAGGTCAGCCTGGTCGGTTGGAGCCTGGGCGGGATCTACGCCCGCGAGCTGGCCCGTCGCTTTCCCGACCAGATCCGCCAGGTCATCACCCTCGGCAGCCCTTTCCGTATGGTCGAAGGCGACCGCAGCTCGGCCTCTCGCCTGGCCGACCAGATCGTGCCCAACATGGCCGATGAAATCTCATCGCTCATGCGGATGTCCATCGACGAGCCGTCCAAACCGCCGCTGCGGGTGCCGAGCACGGCCATCTACTCTCGCACCGACGGCGTGGTCCGGTGGCACACCTGCATCGACACGGTCAGCGAATTTCACGAGAACGTCGAGGTCCAGGGCAGCCATTCCGGGCTGGGTTTCAACCCGGCGGTGCTCTTCGTCATCGCCGACCGGTTGGCCCAACCCGTCAACGATTGGCGACGGTTCAACCCGCCACCGCTGTTGCGGGCCCTGTTCCCCCGGCCAGCCAGCTGGGGAGACGAGGCGCCCAAGCGGCGCAGCGCCTAACCCGGGCGAGCTTGCTGCGGCCTGGCTCGGGGTGCGCGTGCCGCGCCAGCCCAGCTCAGCGCAGCAGTCGGCGAAGTAGTTTGCCGCCCTCGGTCATGGGTAGCTCGGCCCGCACCTCTAGGCGCACCGGGACCTTGTAGCGAGCCAGGTGGGTGCGGCAGTGCTCGACCAGAACGGCCGGATCCGGTGTGGTGCCAAGGCGGGAAACAACATAGGCGACCACCCGTTCGCCGGCGCGAGCGTCCGCCTCGCCCAGCACCACTGCCTGCTCGACGTCGGGATGGCGTTTGAGCACGTCTTCCACCTCGGTCGGGGAGACGTTGAATCCGCCCACGTTGACCACGTCTTTCAGCCGGTCCACGATGGACAACGCCCCCTGCTCATCCAACACGCCGATGTCCCCGGTCCGACACCAGCCCCCCGGTGCCAACATCGACCGGTGGCCGGAACCGGCACCCAGGAAGCCGGCGAACACCGAAGCACCCCGCACCCAGACCTCGCCGCGGTCCCCCGTCTCCGCGATGGTTCCGTCCGAATCGACCAGTCGCACCATGGTGTCGCCCAACGGACAGCCCACGCTGGGTGGGCTGGGGTCGTTCAGGTCATCACAGACAATGGTGCCCGCCGTCTCGGTCAGCCCATAGCCGGCCGCCACCCGCACGCCGAAACGATCCCGGATGGCCTCAGCGACATCCACCGAAAGGTGGGCTGCGCTCGAGGTCGCTCGACGCACCGAGGCCATCGAGTCGCTTCGAGCACCTTCCAGCTTGGCCCAGGTGGTCCACATCTGAGGCACGGCCGCTACCGCAGTCACCTGGTGGATGGCCATGAGGTGCAGCGCCTGCTCGGGGTCGAAACGATCGAGCAGCACGGCGGTGGCGCCGGCTCGCAGGAGGGTGGAAACCACGCTGTTGAGGCCGAGGACATGTGCGAGGGGCAGCGCGGCTAAGGCCACGGTGCCCGGGCCGAGCCCGGCACCAGGCTGGGCGATAAGACCGCGCTGAACCGCGGCGAGGTTGCCGTGGGTGAGGATGGCGGGTCTGGGCGGTCCGGCCACACCCGAGGTGAGCAGGATGGTGGCCGGATCCTGATCGCGCACGCCAACCACTTCGAAACCCGAGCCGTCGAGCCGCGGCAGGTCCACCAGCGGGCTAGACGCAGGGCGCACCGCCGTCCAGGCGTCCGACAACGCCACCTCATCGCCGCCCAACACCACTAACTCCGGGTTGAGCACGCGGAGACGGGCATCCTGCTCCGGGGCGGGAGCTCGCGGGTTGAGCATGGCCGCTACCGCGCCGGCCGCGTGCACGGCGAGGTATGCCACCACCCCATCGACCTCGGTGCGCGCGGCCACCGCCACCAGGGCGTCAGGCCGGATCCCGCGTTCCACCAGCCCCGCCGCGCTACGGCGGACGAGATCGACCAGCTCGGCGTAGGTGACCTGGCGGTTGTCCTCGATCAGAGCGATGGAGGAGGGCTGGTGCAGGGCGATGGCCTCGTGCAGGGCGCCACCTCGTCCGGCTGCTTCGACAAGACGTCCGGACTGCTGATCGTTTTCCACGGTGATTTCCTCGATGCATCCATCGGGAACGACAGGGCGAACACGAACCTTAACGGCCGCGCTCCGCCGAGTAGCAGCCGAGGCGGCCAAGGTCCGGGCGGCCAAGGTCCGGGCGGGCAACGTCCAGGCGGGCAACGTCGAACAGCGCGCCCTCGAGGTAGCAACGCCGGCGGCAGTCGATACGCTGGGCTTTTAGTAATCCTCCAGTTCGAATGGTGAAGGAGCTCGCGGTGTCCGCACAAGATCGGTTCACATCGCTGAAAGCCGAGCCCGTCGTGGCGCTCAGCCCGCTCGAGGCCGTCCCCTTCATCGACCTAATAGGCCACGAGCAGTTCGCCACCGAGTGGAGCATGCTGGACCTTGACATCCTCCCCGACCTCGCGGACGGGGCCAACCCCAGTCGAGGGGGGTAGCCTCCGCCGAGCCGGACGGGTGAGCACAATGCCCGGGTCCGCTGTGCTCAACTGCGCAGCGATGGAGTTCTCCTGTGCTTTCCCGCCCATGCCTGACACGCCCGACCATGTGGGAGACATCCCCGCCGAGTTCGAACGCTTCGCTCGGGCCGCCGGATTGGCCACTAAGCACCTGTAGCGGGGCCGCTTCAGACCGGGCGGACCAGGCTGAGGTGATCGCGCAAGGTGTTGCCCTCATAGCTGGTACGGAACAGGCCCCTGCGCTGCAACTCGGGCACGACGAGGCGCGTAACCGTCTCAAAGGTGCCGGGCAGACTGGTGGCGGCGACCACGAACCCGTCGCAGGCGCCGGCCTCGAACCAGGCTTGCATCTGATCCACCACCTGGCCGGGGGTGCCCACGAAGCGCAGCGATTGGCGCAAGGTGGCTCGATGGCCGGCCATGTCCCGCAAGGTGACGGGCCGGTCCCCCAGGTACTCCTTCATGCCAGCCACATAGCCGTGCATGCCGGTGGCAGAGTCTAGGAAGGATTCGGGAATGGGCTCGTCCAGCTCGAAGCCGGAGAAGTCAAGGTTGGTTGCCTCCGACAACAACACGATCGATGCCATCGGCTCGACCAAATCGAGCAGGAACTGCTCCTCGAGGCGGGCCTCTGCTTCGGTTTCGGCCACCACCAGGTAGGTCAGGGGCAGGATCCTCACCTGCTCGGGGTCCCGGCCGGCCGCGGCAACCTGGGCTTTCTGGTCGCGGTAGTTGGCCACGGCCCGGTCCAGATCGGGGGTGTTGGTGAACACCACATCGGCCCAACGCGAAGCGAAACGTTGGCCTCGTCCCGATGAACCGGCTTGAATCAACACCGGCCGGCCCTGGGGACCGCGCGGTACCGTGAGCGGGCCCCGCACGTTGTAGTACTGGCCGTGATGGTGCAATTCGTGCACCCGGTCGGGGTCCGCGAAGGTGCGGCCGGGCTGGTCCCACAAGATGGCGCCGTCCTCCCAGTTCTCCCACAAACCAGTCACCACCTCCAGGAACTCATCGGCCTGGTCGTAACGCTCGTCGTGGCCGAGATGGCTTTGGAAACCGAAGTTCTGGGCCTCGGCGTCGTTCACCGAGGTGACAACGTTCCAGGCCGCTCGCCCCGCCGACAGATGATCCAAGGTAGCGAACAAGCGGGCCACATGGTAGGGGGCGTAGTAGGTGGTGGAGTAGGTGGCGCCGAGCCCGATGTGCTGGGTAGCGGCCGCGATCATGGCCAAGGTGAGGCTGACGTCGAGCTTCACGCAACGCGCCCCGGTGCGCACCGTCTCGGCCACGGAGTCACCGAAGATGCCGGGCATGGCTAGGCGATCATCGAAGAACAACATGTCGAAACAGCCCGCCTCGAGCACCCGGCCGATGTGCTGGTAGTACCCGGCGCTGAGAAAATCTGGGCTGGAGTCTGGATGCAACCAGGACCCGGCGTAGACGCTGACGTTGCTCGCCTGCATGAAGCCGACCAAGGCCATCTGGCGGGGGGGCAGGTTGGCCATCGTATTCTCCCGGTTCGACAGGGCGGAGCGAGGCCGCATGGCGCAGGCTCCGGACCCTAGCGGCCCTCGCCCGGGTGGGGGCGTTGCGGGCGCTTCACCCTGGGCTCGGGCGGGCTCCTACGCTTGAGGCCCAGCCCGCACCCGCAGCTCGTTCCGGTGGAGGTTCGTCCGTGTCGCCGCCAACCATCCCGCTCCCCGCCCCCGTCTCCCGCCCCCTCCCGCTCCCCCTCTCTGTGCTCGATCTGGCCACCGTGGGCGACGGCTGCACGAGCGCCCAGGCCCTGGCCGAGACCACC
>JANPEN010000440.1:0-3796 GCA_031422955.1 Acidimicrobiia bacterium | reverse complement strand
CGGTCATGACCGCGAGTTTGCTGCACGGCCAACACCCCGGCCACGCCAAGATCCGCCGGCACCCGATCGAGCACTACCGTGATGGGTTCATGAGCGACGAACCCAGCAATCCTTCTGTCTATTTCGACATCACCATCGACGACGCGCCCGCCGGTCGCATCACGTTCGAGCTGTTCGCCGACGTGGTCCCCAAGACGGCGGAGAACTTCCGGGCCCTGTCCACGGGCGAGCCCGGCTTCGGCTACAAGGGCTCCGGCTTCCATCGCATCATCCCCGAGTTCATGTGCCAGGGCGGCGACTTCACCCGCGGCAACGGTACCGGCGGCAAGTCCATCTACGGCGAGAAGTTCGCCGATGAAAACTTCACCCTGCAACACGGACAGGCCGGCCTGTTGTCGATGGCCAACGCAGGGCCCAACACCAACGGCTCGCAGTTCTTCATCACCACCGCGCTCACCCCTTGGCTCGACGGTAAGCACGTGGTGTTCGGCAAAGTCACCGACGGCATGGACCTGGTGGCCAAGATGGAGGGCTTGGGCACCCGAAACGGTTCGCCTTCAGCCAAGGTGGTCATAGCCGACTGCGGCCAGCTCTGAGTTAGCTCTGATCGGCCGGGCTTGGCGGTGTCAGCCCGCCAGCCAGGCCGTCAGAGCCCGGGCGGGCGGTGCCGTACCGCCCAGCTCACCACGATCACGGCCAGGGCGGTGTCGCCTTCGAAACGCACCTGCGCCTCGCCGTCGGCAATGAGACTGAGTCCGCCGGCGTCGGGGCCAGGCCACAAGCACGACACCAATGGTCGGGCGGCCAGGGCGGCAGCGGTGCGCTGGCCAACGCCGGCGCACAGGGCTCCGTCGGCCATCTGGAAACGCACGTGGTTGACCCGGGCCCGCCCGTCCTCACCGACGGTCATGAGGAAGCCCAGCTCGCCGAACTCCTCCACCGCGGCGGCGAGCTGGTCGAGGGCGACAGGGATGCTCATGGGTGGACCCTAGCGGCGCACCGGCAGAGCGATTTGGAACCGCACCTCCTCGAACGGTCCGTAGCGGGCGGCGATCTCGATCGTCCACAGCCCCGGTAACGGGAGATCCACGCTCGGGTTGGTGACGTGGTTGGGCCCTGCATCGAACACCGTGACGGGTAACGGCCCGATGTCCTGGGCGGCCAGGGTGGCGGTGACCGTGATCTCCTCGGCCCGATCCAACGTCCCGCCCGGGCTGGTGAGATAGACGTGCATCGTGGTCCCACCGGTGCGGGCCGGATCCAGCACGACCTGAGCCAGCCGCGACCCCACCGCAGCCGTGCCGTTGGCCACGCTAGTGCGCTCGGAGTAGGCCGGGCGCACGTTGACCAGCACCGACGTGACTACCAACACCAGCGCGGCTACACCCAGCTCCACGCCCACCGATCGCCCCAGTTTGCGAGCCGGTTCGCCCGGCAAACGGCGGTTCAGGATGCGACGACTCAACGCCGCCGCCCCCACGACCAACGCGACGAGCCCGAGCTTGACCAACAGCAGGCGCCCAAAGTCCGTCGACGTCAACAGCCCCAGCTGACCGACCTGACGGAAACTGTTGAGGACCCCGCTCAGGGCCACCGCCACCACCGCCAGGAGGGCCCGGGACGAAAAAGCGGCGGCGAAGGCCCAATCCGTCGCTCTCCCCACCACGCTGATCAGCCCGGCACCCCACAGCCCGAGGGCAAGGAGATGCACGACGGTGGCGACCACCCCGAGAGCGGGCCAGCGACCGCTGCTGGAGTGTCCCCCGAGCGCAGTGACCAGCGCCAGGACCATTGCGGCGCCGGCGCCGAGCATCTTGCCCCCGTTCCCCTCCAGCGCCCAGGCCCGGGTCGAGGAGCGCAGTGCGCCGCCGCCGACCGAGGTGGCCACCAGCACCACCGCCAGCAGGGTCAGCAACCGTAGGGCCCACCACGAACCCGATCGGGTGGCGATGACATCGGCGTAGGCGCCAGGGTCGACCATCGAGGACCAACGGCCAGCGACGTTGACGCTCTGAGCGGCCAGCATCAGCACCGTACCCACGACGCCGACGGCCCCTGCTCTGGCTAAACCGGCGGCCGTGCCTACTCCCCAGCCGGGCCGACGCAACCCAACCGAGCCGAACAACAACCAACCAATGCAGATCAGCACCCCGGCGAAGGAAACCCCGCGCCCTACGGCCAACAAACCCCCGGCCGAAGGGCTGCCGTCCTGGTCACTCAGCAAGCGGTTGATCAGCTCGGAGGTATCTCCAGTCGCACCGGAGCCTGCGGTGCCTGCGCCAACGCGGAAGGCGAAGGCACCGCGGACAGGATGAGAGTCCACGGAGAGCACCCGCCAAGCCACCACGTAGGTACCGGGCGCCAGTGCAACCCCGAGCCGGGCCACCACGGTGGCCTCACCGTCCCGGCCGACCTCCACCTGTTCCATCCGTTGGCCGTCCGCGGCGAAGAGCCGAACGGCGCTGGCCACCGTGTCGACCCCTTCGGTGAAGCGCAACACGATCGAGCTCGGTGACTGCTCCAGGACGGCCCCTGCGGCCGGCTCGGTCTCCACCAGGTCGGCGTGGGCGGCGGCCGGTGCCGCCCAAGCCACCGCCAGGAGCAACACCCCGAGCGCGACGCCGCCCAGAACCCGAACCAGCCGGCCCGGGCTGATCATGTCGAAGACAGCGAATCGAGCGCGTCGAGGGGGCGCTGCGGTTCGGGTGGGGATGCCCGCCGTGAGGTCAGCTTCCAGGCCACCAGGGCCACCCCGGCGGACAGAACCACCACCAGCGGCAAGGCCACCGTCACTCGAACCAGCAGATCAGGCAGGGGGCTGCGCAGGCGGGCAGCACTCAGCAGCAGGCGATTCGGCCAACCGTAAGCCCAGGCCAGGGCCAGGGCCGCGCCCAGCAAGGCCAAGAAGGCAGTGCCGTCACCCCGGCGGCCGCGCCAGGTCGCCCAGCTGGCCCCACCCAGCACCACCGCGCCCAGCCCGGCGTCGACCAGGCGCCCTGCGGTGGTGGCACCCACGGCGAGGAGATGATCGAGCACCCCGACCATGGTCAGCGCGGTGGCCACACCCACCAGTAGCGACACCCCTCGAGCCAGCGATGGCCAACGGAGACCGACCCCAGCTGTCGCCGTCGGGCCTCGCTTGCGCAAGGCGAAGGCGGTGACCCCGAGGACAGGAACGGCGGTCAGCGTGACGGGAACCGTCCAGGGCAGTGGCTTGTCGTACCAGAGTTCGCCGGCGGCTTCGACCACGTAGGTGAACGCCCCAGTTCCCGCATCGTCGAAACGCACGGGCAGCCGCCACTCGATGACCCTGGTCGAGCTGGCCTCGGCGTCTGGTGGGGTGGCCACCATCCAGTGGGTGCGGTGATCGTGCCAGCGGTAGGTGGCCAAGCTGCTGCGGGGTACCCAATCGGGCTCGGCAGTGGGATCCGCGAAGTCGGGCACCCTCGTGGCGGACTTCGCATCCGCGTTCAGATAGGCCGAGGGCGACAGCCGGTTCTCCCGTACCCCGGAGGCAGAGAACTCCAGGTAGGGCTCATCTTCGTAGCCCAGCACGATGACCACGCCGGGGCAGCGGCTGCTGAGCCCGAGGTACCCGTCGTCATCGGAGTACAACGTCCACTCCAAACACGCCGCTCCGGAATCCACGAAGAAGCTGCGAAAGTTAGACCCACCAGCGGCGCCGTCACCGGTGTGGGCCCCGGCCGGGGGAACCGCAGCGACGCCGAGCCCGATGACCAACGTGAGTAGCACCAACGCCAGGCCGCCGAGCCTATCCCGAACCCGGAACGATCTC
>JANPEN010000439.1:0-2142 GCA_031422955.1 Acidimicrobiia bacterium | reverse complement strand
CCCGAAGCGCGGACCGCGCTCAGTGTTGGCGCCCACCTGCGCGACTTCCCCACCTTGGCGGCTGGCCTGCGCCTACTCATTCAGGCCGACATCGTGGACCACCTCGACCTAGTGGGTGTCCCCGCCGACGAGCGAGCCCTGTTCGACGATCTGGTCGCCGCCGGCCGAGCCACCTTCCGGATCGACGTGAGCGACCTCGAGCTGCTCGCCCTCTATCAGGAAGCCACGGTGGTGGTGTTGGCCCTACAAGACGCCTACGCCAACAACGCCCTGCTGGAGGCCATGGCCTGCGGCTGCGTCATCGTGGCGAGTGACGTGGGGGCGGTGCGCGAGTACCTGGGAAACGCCGGCTGGTGCTGCCCACCCCACGACCCGACCGCGCTGGCCGACACCGTCATTCGAGCGTTAGCCGAACCACGCCGGGTGAGGGCGGCCCGGCGCCGGGCCCGACACCGGTCCCTAGGCTTCAGCCGGGTCCGCAGCGCCCAGCAGTTCCGCGACCTGTTGGCCAACACGGAAACGGCGCCAGCCAGTGGGGCCGCACCACGGATCGGCCCTGGCCGCTAGTGGGTCTGCGTCAGCGCCTTACCGGGCTGGACTCCCAAAAACGCGACACGCTGCTCAGCTCTGGCTCGAGCTTGTTCGTCTACGGGCTCAGCGTCATCACCGGCCCCCTTCTCGGTCGGGCCCTGGGCCCCTCCGGCCGCGGCGATCTGGCCGCCGTGTTGGTACCGACGCAGCTCTTCGCCTGGCTGGCCACTTTTGGCATCCCTGCCGCCACCGCTTACTACGCCCGCACCTCCAGCCGCCGTCAGCTCAACACCTCGGCCTGGTTTTTCACCATTGTGTTCGGCCTGCCCGCGGTGGCGGTGATCTGGCCGTTCGTACCGCGGTTCCTCAACGACCAGGATCCCGTCACCATTGGGTGGTTCCGGGCCTTCCTGCTTTCAGGCTTGCTCATCCTGCCCCATTACTCCTGCCTCGACTACCTGCGTGGCCGGGGCGACAACCTGCACTACAACGCCTTGCGCCACCTGAGCCTGCTGGCCAACTCCGCCGGGGTGTTCATCTTGGCCGTCTTGGGCAGCCTCACCCTTACCTCGGCGCTGCAATTGGCCTTCTTCTGCAACGTCGGCGGGGCCGTAATCGCCTTTGCCTTCTCGGGCGGCTGGCCCTCCCGCGAGTTCAACTACCGAACCTTCAAGCTGCAACTGGACTACGGCTGGCGGGTGGCCTTGGGCCAGGCGGCGCAAATGGCGCTGGGCCGGCTCGACCAATTCGTCATGGTGGCTATGGTCGACTCCCGCGAGCTCGGCCTCTATGCCGTGGCCGTGACCGCAGCGGGGGTCAGTGGCGCCATCGGCAGCGGTATGGCCCTGGCCGTGTTCCCCCATTTGCGAGCGGCGCCCGACCACGCGGCTCGCAAAGCGACCTTGCGGCGAGGCTTGCGCTGGTTGACCCTGGCCTCGGTCGGTCTGGCGGTACTGGCCGCCGCCAACGCTGGCTGGGTGATCCCGTGGCTTTTCGGTACCGCGTTCCGGGGGTCCATCACCCCGCTGTACATCTTGTTGCCGGGCCAGGTCTGCTACGACCTCGCCAACCTGATCAGCGCCGCCCTCCAGGCCGAAGGTCGTCCTGGTGCCTCATCGCGGGGGTTGACCCTGGCTGCCGCCGTCACCGTGGTCTTCATCGGCTTCGCCGTGAGCCGCTACGGCATAGTCGGCGCGGCCTTGGTCACTACCGCCAGCCAGGCCGCTTACCTGGTCTACGTGGTGGTGGCCGTGCGGCGTCCGTTCACCGCGCCACCTCTCGGAAACGACCTAGAAATCGTCGCGCAAGCACTCACGCACTGACGCATCGAGCGCTGACTTGCTCGAAGGTTAGGAACGGTCCTTGTGCATCCGGTTGGCCATGCCGGGAGCGGCCAACAGCGCCGATGCCTTTATGCGCGAACGCCAGTCTCCTCGCAGCGCCTGGCCCATTAACGACAGCGGTAAGCGCCGGCCGGAGAAATCGCCGTCCTCCAGGTGACGGGCGACCGTCAACTCGCTGCGACGATGGCGAAGCGAGCGATCGATGACCGAGCTGTAGCGAGGCGGAAGCTCCCGGCGGAAGCGCAGCAAGAGCTGGATCTCTCGTTCG
>JANPEN010000438.1:0-1782 GCA_031422955.1 Acidimicrobiia bacterium | reverse complement strand
TTCGGGAACCGGCCATCTCCGCGTTGTCCGGCCTGGCCCCGCCCGCTTCTAGCGTTCGATTGGTCGTGTACACGTGCGTTCTTGAGTTGGACCGCGGGCGGAGTGGGCGGGTGAACAGCAATGCATGAGCGCACCGACATCCCTCGGTCAGTGCAGTCAGGACGCACTGTCGCGGATCGGCTGTTTCGAGGTATGGCCCTCGGCAGCGGTTTGGTTTCCTTCGCCATCATCGGCGGAACACTCATCTTTCTCGCCTCCTACGCCTGGCCAGCCATCCGCAGCCAGGGGTTCGGGTTCCTCACCAGCAGCGTTTGGAGCCCTGCCTCTGAGAAGCCGGTTTTCGGCATTTTCGGTTTGATCACCGGCACCGTTCAGCTCGCGGTGGTGGCGTTGGTGGTGGCGGTACCGATCTCCTTCGCCTTGGCGCTGTTCATGCACGAGTACGCGCCCCGCTGGCTGCGCCGCCCGATGGCCAACGTGGTGGATTTCATGGCGGCCATGCCGAGTGTGATCTTCGGGCTGTGGGGTTTCTACGTTCTCCAGGATCCCCTTCGAGGGGTTGCTATCTGGCTCGGGGACAACCTGAGCGTTGTTCCATTGTTCAAACGACCGGAGGACCCTTCGGGCTCCATCTTCATTGCCGGTGTCGTGGTCGGCTTGATGGTTCTCCCTATCTGCACCTCGGTGATGCGGGAAGTGTTCTCACAGGTGCCCATTGAGCACTGCGAAGCGGCCCTTGCCCTTGGCGGCACCCGCTGGGGAATGGTCCGTACTGCCATCCTGCCCTTCAGCCGGTCAGGTATGGTCGGAGCGAGCCTGCTCGGCCTGGGTCGGGCCCTGGGGGAAACCATTGCCGTTGCTTTGCTGCTCGCTTCGGATCCCACTGCGAAGCTGGGCATCCTCGATCTGGGGGGCGGCTCGGTGGCAGGCACCATCGCCAGCCGCTTTGGGGAATCCGAGTTTGCTAATCGAGCCCTGATGGGTGCTGGGCTAGGCCTTTTCGTGGTCACCCTGGTCGTTAACATGGGTGCCCAAAAAATCGTGGCGAAGAGCCGTCAAACATGAGTTCCGAGCGTTCGCTCACCCGGCTGAGCCAGCCCGGCTTGGCCAGCATGGCCGCCCCGAACACGATGGCTGCCCCGAACACGATGACCCCCCCCGATAACACCGAGGCGGCTGCCTGGGGACCGCCCAACCAGGGAAGGCCAACGGGACTGGCTGCCCCGCATGCGCCCACGATGGGACCGGCGGCGGCTCGGCCCGCGTGGCCGGCCCCGCCCCCGCCACAACCTCCGACGTCCGCCCCGTGGCCACCACCGGTGCCGCGAGCACAGCGGATGCAAACCCCAGCGGCGCCAAACGGTCCGCCGGCCATGGACGAAGCCGCCTTCGCTCGCTGGGCGAACGCCGACGCTCCCCGCAAGCTTCGCCACATCGGCCCGCGAGAGGTGATTGAAGTTGTCGGCCCGGGGCTCGGGGCGATCTGCGCCACCCTGACGCTGTGCCGGTTCTTCGGCTGGGGCGGCCTGCTCGCCCCCGTGGTGGTGGGTCTCATCCTGTTCATGGTGATCTATTCCCAGGTTGCGCGGGCCAGTGCGGGCGACGAGGTAGCCACCGACCGGGTCGTCGCGGTCGCCGTCCTAGTCGGTGCGCTAGCCGCTTCCGCGGTTTTGTTCATTTTTGTGATATATGTGGTGGTACAGCGCGTAGCGGCCCTACGCCCTACTTTCTTTATCGAGGACATGGCCACGACCGGGCCATTGAACCCCGGTGGCGGTGCCC